>JACMKH010000118.1 GCA_014380205.1 Sphingomonadaceae bacterium | reverse complement strand
CCTTCGTAGATGCGCAACGCGCGAATCTCGCGATAGAGGCTCTCGACCGGGACGCCGACCGTAACTCCGAGCCCGCCGAAAATCTGCACCGCCTTGTCGATGACGAGTTGCGCCTGGTCGGTCGCGTGCAGCTTGGCGAGCGCTGCCTCCCGGCTGTTGCGCCGGCCCTGAACGTCGCGCACCCAGGCGGCGCGGTAGACGAGCAGGGCCGAGGCATCGACGTCGAGCACCATCTCGGCGAGCATCGACTGGACAATGGCGTTGTCGGAGAGCGTCCCGTCTCCGAGCTGGCGGGTCAAGGCGCGTGCCGTCGCCTCGTCGAGCGCCCGGCGCGCGCTGACGCGCAAGCTCGGCGAGGGCGTGCTCGCGGACAATGCGATCACCCAGTCGAAGCTCGCCGAGATGGTGCTCGACGTGGATGCTTCGGCGCTGCTGATCTACCGCGCGGCCTGGCTGCGCGACGTCAAGGGGCAGCGCAACAGCCGCGAGGCCGCGCTCGCCAAGCTCCACGCGACCGACCGCGCACAATCGGTGATCGACAAGGCGGTGCAGATTTTCGGCGGGCTCGGCGTCACGCACGGCGTCCCCGTCGAGAGCCTCTATCGCGAGGTCCGCGCGCTGCGCATCTACGAAGGCGCGTCGGAGGTGCAGAAGATCGTGATCGCGCGCGCGCATCTCGCGGGGTTCGAGCGATGAGCGCGCACGAGATATTGCTGCCGTCGGGCTGGCCGCGGCCCAAGGGCTACGCCAACGGCATCGCGGCGAGCGGGCGGATGGTGTTCACGGGAGGCGTGGTCGGCTGGGACGCCGAAGAACGCTTCGTCGCGGGCGACATCGCGGGCCAGTTCCGCCAGATTCTGGTCAACACGCTCGCGATCCTCGCCGAGGCGGGGGCGGGCCCCGAACATGTCGTGCGGATGACCTGGTATGTCACGAGCCGCAGCGACTATGTCGCGGCGCTGCCCGCGATCGGCGCGGCGTATCGCGAGCTGATGGGGCGGAACTTCCCCGCAATGGCGGTGGTCGAGGTAACGGCGCTGGTCGAGCCCCAGGCGCGGATCGAGATCGAGACGACGGCGGTGGTGCCCGAGCGATGAACTCCGCGCATGTCGACAGCTTCGTCCGCGATCGCCTCCCGCCTCCCGAGGCGCAGCCCGAATTCCTCTTCGATCTGCCCGAGCTCCAATACCCCGAGCAACTCAACGCCGCGGTCGAGCTGATTGACAAGGCCGATCCCGACCGCCTCGCGGTGATCAACGACGCCGGGAGCTGGACCTATGGCGCAATGCGCGATCTTTCCGATCGCATCGCGCGGCTGCTTACCGAGGAGGAGGGGCTCGTCCCGGGCAACCGCGTGCTGCTGCGCGGCCCCAACTCCGCGACGATGTTCGCGGCGTGGCTCGGCGTGCTCAAGGCGGGAGGGATCGTCGTCGCGACCATGCCTATGCTGCGCGCGGGCGAGGTCGCGACGATCCTCGAGCGCGCGGCGATCAGTCACGCGATCGTTGATACACGGAGCCTGACGGACTTCGAGCAAGGCGCGGCGCGGGCCAGGACCGTACGATCGCTCATCACGTATGACGGGGACAATGGCGGCGGCGAGCTAGAGGGTCGGATCGCCAGCGTCGGCTCCGGCTTCGCACCCGTCGCCACGCATCGCGACGATGTCGCGCTGATCGCCTTCACCTCGGGCACCACGGGCAAGCCCAAGGGCTGCGTCCATTATCACCGCGACATCCTCGCCCCCGCCGACAGCTTCGCGCGCCACATCCTCAGGCCAGGGCCCGACGAGCGCTGGGCTTGCTCGGCGCCGATCGCGTTCACCTTCGGGCTCGGCATGCTGCTGATCTTCCCCTGGCGTTTCGGCGGCGCGGCGGTGACGATCGAGACGCCGGGCCCCGGACCGTTGCTCTACGCGATCGAGCGCCATCGCGTGACGACTCTTGCCACCGCGCCGACCGCCTACAAGGCGATGCTCGCCGCGCTCGACGGCCGCGACATCGCCTCGCTCAAGACCTGCGTCTCGGCGGGCGAGCATCTTCCCTCGGCGGCCTGGCATGCGTGGAAGGACGCGACAGGAATCTCGATCGTCGATGGCATCGGCGCGACCGAGATGATGCACATCTTCATCTCGGCCTCGGGCGACGACATCCGCCCCGGCGCGACGGGCAAGGCCGTTCCCGGCCATCGCGCCTGCGTGCTCGACGGGGCGGGCGCTCCTATGGCCGAAGGCACGGGCAGGCTCGCGGTCAAGGGGCCGAGCGGGTGCCGATATCTCGATGACCCGCGCCAGGCCGACTATGTGATCGATGGCTGGAACGTCACCGGCGACACCTTCCGGATCGACGAGGACGGCTATTGCTGGTTCGTCGCGCGCTCGGACGACATGATCGTCTCGTCGGGCTACAACATCGCCGCGCCCGAGGTCGAGGAGGCGCTCTACGCGCATCCCGCGGTCGCCGAATGCGCGGTGGTCGGCGTCACCTGCCACGAGCGCGGCCAGAAGGTGAAGGCCTTCATCGTTCTAGCCGAGGGATGCGATTGCAACGCCGATCTTGTCGGCGCGCTCCAGGATCACGTCAAGGCGGCGATCGCGCCCTACAAATATCCGCGCGAGATCGCCTTCGTCGACGCGCTCCCCAAGACCGCGACCGGCAAGCTTCAGCGCTTCGCTCTTCGGGAGTGAGGTCGGGCTGGACATTCGCGATCGACCGCGGCGGGACCTTCACCGATATCGTTGGCTTCGCGCCCGACGGCGCGCGCCATGTCGCCAAGCTGCTCTCCCAGGATCCTGAACGCTATAATGACGCGGCCGTCGCGGGGATCGCGCGGCTGCTCGCCGCGCATGGCGGCGGCGCGATCGAGGCGGTCAAGATGGGGACGACGGTCGCGACCAATGCGCTGCTCGAGCGCAAGGGCGAGCGCGTCGCGCTCGCGATCACGCGCGGCTTCGGCGATGCGCTGAGGATCGGCTATCAGGCACGGCCCGAGATTTTCGCGCGGCATATCGTGCTGCCTAGCCAGCTTTACGAGCGCGTTATCGAGATCGACGAGCGCGTGGGAGCGGATAGGGAGATGGTGCGGCCGCTCGATGAGGTGACGGCGCGCGAGGGCCTCGCCGCCGCGCGCGCCGAGGGGATCGAGGCGCTCGCGATCGTGCTGATGCACGGCTGGCGCTTCACCGAGCACGAGACGCGGCTGGCCGAGATCGCGGAGGAGTTGGGCTTCACCCAGATATCGGTGAGCCACCGCGTCGGCCCGCTGATCAAGCTCGTCGGCCGCGGCGATACGACGGTGGTGGACGCCTATCTCTCGCCCGTGCTGCGACGATATGTCGACAAGGTTATCGGCGCGCTTGGCGAAGACACGCGCCTCCTCTTCATGCAGTCCTCAGGCGGCCTCGTCGACGCGCGCGCCTTCCAGGGCAAGGACGCGATCCTGTCGGGCCCCGCCGGCGGGATCGTCGGCATGGCGACGACCGCCGCCGACGCCGGCTTCGACAAGGTCATCGGCTTCGACATGGGCGGCACCTCGACCGATGTCTCTCACTATGCCGGGAGCTACGAGCGCGCCTCGGAGCATGTGATCGCGGGCGTGCGCGTGCGCGCGCCGATGCTCCAGATCCACACGGTCGCGGCAGGGGGCGGATCGATCTGCCATTTCGACGGATCGCGCTTCCGCGTCGGCCCCGACAGCGCGGGCGCGATCCCCGGCCCCGCCTGCTACCGCCGCGGTGGACCGCTCACCGTCACCGACTGCAACCTCGCGCTTGGCAAGCTCGATTCGGCGCACTTCCCGCACGTCTTCGGACCCGCGGGCGACGAGCCCATCGACGCCGAAATTGTGCTCGGCAAGCTAGCCGAGGTCGCGCAGCGAATCGAGTCGACGACGGGCGAGAAGCGCAGCACCGAAGCAATCGCCGAGGGCTTCATCCGCATCGCGGTCGACAACATGGCCAACGCGATCAAGAAAATCTCGATCGCGCGGGGGCACGATGTGACGCGCTATATGCTGCAGTGTTTTGGCGGCGCGGGCGGCCAGCACGCGTGCCTCGTCGCCGACGCACTCGGCATTGAAACCGTGATGATTCATCCGCTTGCGGGCGTGCTCTCGGCCTATGGCATGGGACTCGCCGACATGACCGTCCTGCGCCAGCAGACGCTCGGGCGTCCGCTCGGCGAGGATTTTGCTGCGCGCCATGCTGCGCTCGCGGACGAGGCCGAGGCGGCGTTGCGCGCGCAGCATGTCCCGCTCGCGGCGATCGAAATACTGCGCCGTGTCGTGCTCCGCTACGAGGGCAGCGACACGGGGCTCGAGCTCGAACTCACCGACGAGGGCGCGATGCGCGCGGTATTCCACGCGCTGCACAAATCGCGCTTCGGATACGACGCGCCCGAGACCCAGGTGATCGTCGAGACGCTGATCGCCGAGGCGGTCGGCAAATCCTCTCCCGAAGGGGGAGGGGGACTGCCGCCGAAGGCGGGGGTGGAGGGGCACTGGCCCCATACTCCGTCCGTTGAGGAGGGTACCCCTTCACCATCGCTTGGCGATAGTCCCCCTCATAGCGACCCTGAAAGGGTCGCTCACGGGGAGGATGTTATCGCCCGCTCATCCCTCTCCCCCTCCGACACCATCCCCGGCGCCGCCCTCATCGTCGAGGAAACCTCGACCACCTTCGTCGAGCCGGGCTGGCAGGCGCGGCTAGACGCGCAGGCCAATCTCATCCTTACCCGCGCCGTCCCGCGCCAATCCGCCCCCGCGATCGGCACGCGCGTCGATCCGGTCATGCTCGAGATCTTCAACAACCTGTTCATGGCGATAGCCGAGGAGATGGGGGTCGCGCTTCAGAACACCGCGAGCTCGGTCAACATCAAGGAGCGGCTCGATTTCTCCTGCGCGCTGTTCGACGCGTCAGGCGCGCTGATCGCCAACGCGCCGCACATCCCCGTCCACCTCGGATCGATGGGCGACAGCATCCGCACGATCATCGAGGCGCGCGGCGAGGGCGCGGACGGGCGCGGCATCAGGCGCGGCGACGCCTATGTGCTCAACGCGCCCTATCGCGGCGGCACGCACCTCCCGGACATAACGGTGGTCGTGCCAGTCTTCCACGACAGCGACGACGCGCCTTCCGCCTATGTCGCCGCGCGCGGACATCATGCCGACATCGGCGGGATCGCGCCGGGGTCGATGCCGCCGGACAGCCGCGACATCCGCGAGGAGGGTGTCCTGCTCGACAATCTGCTGATGGTCGACGAGGGCCGCTTCCTCCAGACCGAGATGCGCGCGATCCTCGGCGCGGGACCGCACCCCGCGCGCAACATCGACCGCAACATATCGGACCTCAAGGCGCAGCTCGCCGCCTGCGCGCGCGGGGCCGGGGAGCTGCGCCGCGTCGCGCGCGAATATGGCCGCGAGGTGGTCGCGGCCTATATGGAGCATGTCCTCGCCAACGCCGAGGAAGCGGTGAGGCGGCTGATCGCGCGGCTTGACGATGGCGCGTTCACCTATCCGATGGACAACGGCGCCCAGGTTTCAGTCGCGATCAAGGTCAATCGCGCGGCGCGCTCGGCGCGGATCGATTTCACGGGAACGAGCGCGCAGCAGGACAATAATTTCAACGCGCCCTATTCGATCACGCGCGCGGCGACGCTCTATGTCGTGCGCACGCTGATCGACGACGCGATCCCGATGAACGACGGCTGCCTGCGCCCGATCGAGCTGGTCGTCCCCCAGGGATCGATGCTCAACCCGCGCTGGCCCGCGGCGGTGGTCGCGGGCAATGTCGAGACCAGCCAGGTGATCACCGACGCGCTGTTCGTCGCGACGGGCGCGCTCGCGCCCAGCCAGGGAACGATGAACAATTTCACCTTCGGCAACGCGCGCCACCAATATTATGAGACGATCGCGGGCGGATCGGGCGCGGGGCGCGATCACGACGGCACGAGCGCGGTCCAGACGCACATGACCAACAGCCGGCTGACCGACCCCGAGGTGCTCGAGACGCGGCTTCCCGTGCGGCTCGAGCGATTCGCCATCCGGCGCGGCTCCGGGGGACGGGGCGCGCATCGCGGCGGCGACGGCGTGGTCCGCGAGGTTCGTTTCCTCGAGGCGATGGAGGCGGGGATATTGTCCAACCGGCGAATCGTGCGGCCGGCGGGGATTTGCGGCGGTGGCGATGCGTTGCCGGGCGTGAACCGCGTGGTGCGCGCGGACGGGCGCGTCGAGGAGCTGGGGCCGACCGCGACGGCGGCGATGGGCGCGGGCGATGTCTTCGTGATCGAGACCCCCGGCGGCGGCGGATATGGGGAGGATCTTGGGTGACCTACCTCCCGCTCCTCGGCATCCTCGTCGTCGTCCTCGGCTTCGCGCTTCGCCTCAACCCGCTTCTCGTCGTCACCGTCGCGGCGTTCGTCACCGGGCTGCTCGGCGGGCTCGGCCTCGTCGAGGTGACCTCGGCGTTCGGCAGGGCGTTCAACGACAACCGCTACATCAGCGTCGTCTGGATCGTGCTCCCGGTGATCGGCCTGCTCGAACGCCACGGGCTCCAGCAGCGCGCGCGCACGCTGATCGCGAAGCTGCGCGGCGCGACCACAGGGCGATTGCTCCTCGTCTACCTGCTGTTCCGCCAGGCGACCGCCGCGCTCGGGCTGACCTCGGTCGCGGGCCACCCGCAGACCGTGCGTCCGCTGGTCGCGCCGATGGCCGAGGCGGCGGCGGAGAAGGCGCAT
>JACMKH010000117.1 GCA_014380205.1 Sphingomonadaceae bacterium | reverse complement strand
CGCGCAGCGCGACCGAAGCGGCGCTGCTCGGCGAGGCCACCACGGGGGCGAGCGCCGATCCGGGGATCAGGAGCGAGGTCGGCGATCCCGGCACGCAGACCGTCGATTACGGCGCGACCACCCAGCAGATCCTCACCGCCCCCGAAGGCGACGCCCCCGAGGCGACCGTGACGACGCCGCAATAATTCCTCTCCTTTTAGGGGAGGATCAGAAGCTCACCCCGACCGATCCCACCACCGTCGCATCGGCGAGGTCGTTGTGGCGGATATCGGTATCGACATAGGCGAGCCCTACCGTCACCGGCCCGAAGCTCGCGCGCCCGCCAAGCGACCAGTCGATCGTGTCGCCGTCCGCGACCAGCGACAGCGGGCCGTCGGTGTAGCCGAGGTGGCCCGTCAGCGTGACTGGCGTGCCGGGAATGCCGACGCCGACGTCGGAGTAGACATAGAGGTTGTCGGTGTCGCCGAGCGCCGACTGGTCCCAGGCATAGGCGAAGCCCGTCTCGATCGTCGCCGGGCCGATCGAATAGGTCAGCGAGCCATAGGGCTCGAAATATTCGGCGTCGCCGACATCGCCGTCGGGATAGGCGTAATAGAGCAGACCGACATCGAGCGTCAGCCCCGACACGATCTCGCGCCGGTAGCCGCCGTAGAGATCGACCTCGGTGTGGCCGTAGACATCGCCCCCGTCGATCGACGAGGCCCAGGTGCCGACATAGAGGCCGCTGTCGTGCGTGACATCGATCCCGCCCTGGATGGCGACATCCTCGTCCGACAGCGAGATGCCGCGGAAGCGATAGTCGCTGACCAAGGTGGCGTTGCCCGAGATCGAGACGCCGCCGCCGACATCGACCCCGGCGAAGGCGGGGGTCGCGGCCGAGGCTAGCGCGAGGGCGGCGAGGCGGAGAAGGGACGTGCGCATGTCTGTTTCCTCTGAGGGATGGTCGAATCAGGCATTCGTCCCGCGTCCGCGGCCCGCCGCCTGTGCCCGAGAGCCGGCGCCGTTGACCTTGGCTCGCGGCATATCGGCCGCGCCGCGGTCGATCGCAATCCGCTTCGCACACATTGACGTCGACGGCCTGGTCGATCGTTGCTGCATTGCAACAAAAGCGCGCCCGCGAAACATTGTGAGCGCGATCGCGCGGCAGGCGCGCGCCGTTCTGCCCAACGCTTGGGCACCGGCGCGAATCGCAACGGAGGAAAGGTGGGGAGCTTCTGTTGCCCGGCGCTCCCCGTGCCGCTGGTATCCGCTTCTGTTGCCCGGTGCGGTCCAACCGCGCTTTTGTCATTGTAACTTAGGCCGTGAGGCCTCGGTTACGCAGCAATCGCAAGAGCCTCGTTATCGTTGGCACTTGTGTGTTTTGAACGGTTTAGCGGCGCATTCAGGCCGGGCGAAAGCTGCGCTTTTGAGCACACGTCGATCCTGGTTCGGCCCCGTCAGACGCCCCCGCGAGCGGGGGAATATGGTGGAGCCGCCGGGTACTGCCCCCGGGTCCGCTGTGCCTATTGCACGCCGCAGTTCATCGCCATCTCCGGACGAATCCGGCACGCCCTATATAGGCGCTTCCGCCTTGATTGGAAGTGAACGGCGCGCGCGAAAAAAAGGGCGGCGCCCCGGATGTCCGGAGCGCCGCCCACTGCTTTGGAACCGTGCCGAAGCGCGAATTACATCGCGTTGCCTTCGTCCATCATGCCACCATCGTCGACGGCCTCGGCGGCGTTGTCGCCCGCCTCCTCCATCATGTCGGCCTGATCCTCGAGGCCTTCCTCCGCCACATCGTTGGCGGTGTCGTCGGCCATCTCGTCGATCACCTCGGCCTGGTTGTCATAGGCGTCCTCGACATTCTCGGCTTCCGGGCTCTGGCAGGCCGAGAGCGCGAGGGCGGCGGCGAAACCGGCCGCGATCGTCAATTTGTTCATCGTCATTCCTCCGTGATGAATCCTGGATGATGCGGGGGACCTACTGGCCGCCGGGAACCTCGCTCGGCGCGACCTCACCGTCGTCGTCCATCGCGTCGGCGGCTTCCTCGCCCTGCGCCTCGACCGCGTCGGCCTGATCTTCGAGCGTGTCCTCGACCATCTCGTTGTCGGTCATATCGGCCTGATCCTCGAGGGCGTCGGCCTGGTTCTCGGCGGCGTCCTCGACTTGGTCGGCCTGCTCGCTCTGGCAGGCGGAAAGGCCGAGTCCCGCGACGAGCGCGACAGCGGCGAATGCGGTTTTGTTCATAACAAGCGTCCCCTGATAACGGCGACGCTTACGGGGCCGCCCGGTCCGAAGGACCCCAATACACGATTTCGCGGATGGTTCCAAATATGCGATGAAGCGAGTTGTGGAGTTATGCGCGCCGGCGCAGCTCGTCGCGGATTTCGGTCAGCAGCTCAATCTCGCTGGGGCCCGCCCCGGCCTCGGGTTTGGGCATCATCCGGTTGGCCGCGCGCACGAGCAGGAAGACGATGAATGCGAGGATTAGGAAGTTGATCAGCACGGTGAGGAACTGGCCGAGTCCCACCATCGCGACGCCGGCGGCCTTGAGCGCGGCGTAATTGTCGGGCGAGCCCTGATATGCCGCGGGAATCTCGCCGAGCCTGATGAAATAGCTCGAGAAATCGACCCCGCCAAACAGCCAGCCGATCACCGGCATGATCATGTCCTCGGTCAGCGAGGTGGTGATCGTCGCGAACGCCGCGCCGATGATCACCGCGACCGCGAGGTCGAGCACGTTACCCCGGTTGACGAACTCGCGAAATTCCCTGAGCATCGCGCTCTCCCTGCTCTCTTGCGCCGAGGCGGCGCGCGCTCCTAGTATCGCGCCCAGCTTTCGCCGCAAGGGAGCGATGCGCCATGACCATTAGCCGCCTCACGCTGCCGCTGCTCGCGCCGCTGCTGCTCGCGCTCGCCGCGTGCGGGATCAACTCGGTCCCGCGCGCCGAGGAGACCGCGCGCGCCAAATGGGCCGATGTCGAGGCCGCCTATCAGCGCCGCGCCAACCTCATTCCGAATCTCGTCGAGACGGTGCGCGGCTTCGCGGATCAGGAGCGCGAGGTGCTCATCGGCGTCGCCGACGCGCGGGCGCGCGCGTCGCGCGTCGAAATTTCGGCGGAGGACGTCGGCGATCCCGAGGCTATGCGCCAGTTCGCCGAGGCGCAGGGCGCGCTCGGCAGTTCGCTCGGCCGCCTGCTCGTGACGATGGAGGCCTATCCCGAGCTGCGCTCGTCCGAGCTGTTCGCCAACCTCCAGTCGCAGCTCGAGGGCACCGAGAACCGCATCGCTATCGCGATCCGCGACTACAACGAGGCGGTGCGCGACTATAACACGCGGCTCAGAACCTTCCCCGAATCGATCGGCGCGAGCATCATCCACGGCGCCGAGCCGATGGCGCTCTACGAGGCGACCACGCCAGGCGCGGAGAACGCGCCAACGGTCGATTTCAGCCGCGATGAAGGGGGGAACGCGCAATGATGTCATCGAAACGGGCCGCCGCGATCGCGATGGCGGTCGCCGTCGTGGGCTGCTCGCCGAGCGGCGCGCGCGACTCGGGGGACGACGACGACGGCTTCATCGGCTCGGCGGGGTCGGACGGCGGCCGGACGGCATCGCGGGATGGCGACGAGGGCGCGGGCGGCGGCGCAAGGCACCATCTCAGCGACAGCGAGGGCCAGCTCAACCAGGAGGACGGCGCCCGGCTCGAAGCGCATCTCGCGGGCATCCGCGAAGAGCTCGGCGCGGACATCCATGTCGCGACGCGTGGCGACAACGCCAGCTACGAAAACCCCGATTGCCGGCCCGAATCCTCCGACCAGTCCTGCGCCGAGGCGCTGCTCGTCGAAAGCGACGCCGTCGTGATCATCCTCGCCGACCTTGCAAGCGGCGACGTCGTCATCGTGCCGAGCACCCAGGCGGGCGACCGCTTCGCCGGGGGCTATCTCGACGAGGTGATCGCGCGAATGGGTCAAAGCTACCAGAGCGGCGGCAACATCGCCGCGCTGATCACCGCCGCCGACGGGGTCGCCGACGCGTGGCGAGACGAGGGCAATGCGGGCGAGCAAGGCTATTCCGAAGAACCCGTCAAATAGCGCGCGGCTCCCGCTCTTTGCGGGCCTGCTGATCCTGCTCGCGCTCGCGACGGCGGCGCGCGCGCAGGAGTTTCCGGCGCTCACCGGCCGCGTCGTCGACCAGGCCGGCTATCTCGACGCGGGGCAGGAGGCCGCGCTCGCCGACCGGCTCGAGGCGCTCGAGCAGCGAACCGGGCGTCAGATGGTGGTGGTCACGCTGCCCAACCTGCGCGGCGGGGGCGACATCAGCTATCCCGAGGACGATTTCGCCAACCGGCTGTTCCGCGAATGGGAACTCGGCGACGCCGAGCGCGACGACGGCGTGCTGCTGCTCGTCGCCGCCGAGGAGCGGCGCGTGCGGATAGAGGTGGGCTACGGGCTCGAGCCCGTGCTGACCGACGCGCTCGCCGCGACGATCGTCCGCAACGACATCCTGCCGCGCTTCCGGGAGGGCGATATGGCCGGAGGCGTCATCGCGGGATCGGAGGCGGTGTTGCTCCAGCTCGAGCTCCCCGAGGAGGAGGCCGCGCAGCGCCAGCACGACCTGCTCGCCGAAAAAGTCGCGCCCGAAGAGCCCAACGACTTTCTCGCGACCGCGCTGGTCGTGCTGTGGGTTGTTATCTTCCTCTGGATCGCGTTCGGTGCGGCGCGAAGGCGGGGCGGCGGCAGCGTTTCATGGGGTCCGGGCTGGAGCAGCGGGTCGAGCAGCTGGGGCGGCGGAGGCGGAGGCGGCTTCTCGGGAGGCTTCTCGGGCGGGGGCGGCAGCTCGGGCGGCGGCGGCGCGTCGGGGGGTTGGTGACATGACCCCCACCATCCAGGCCGACGACCACCGGCGGGTCAGCGAGGCGGTCGCGGCCGCCGAGGCGCTCAGCGACGGCGAGATCGTCGCGATGGTGGCGCCGCAATCCGACGCCTATCACGACGCCGCGCTGCACTGGACGGTGCTCGTCATGCTCGGCGCGCCCGCCCTGCTTGCGCTCGTCCCCGCCGAGGCGATCGAGCGCGCGCTGAGCTGGGGCTGGCCGGGCGGGCCGGTCTATGGCTCGCTACTGGGGGGTATCGCGCTCACCGAGATCATTCTCTTCCTCGCCTGCCGCCTTGCCTTCGCTCCTATCCCGATGCGCATGGCGTTGACTCCCGAGTCGACCAAGATTCGCCGCGTGCGCCGCCGCGCGATTCAGTTCTTCCGTGCCGGGGCCGAGAAGCGCACCGTGGGCCGCTCGGGCGTGCTGATCTATCTCAGCCTCGCCGAACGTCGCGCCGAGATCGTCGCCGACGAGGCGATCCACGCGCGGGTCGATGCGGACGTCTGGACCGAGGCGATGGATGCGCTCATCGCCCATCTGCGCGAGGGCCGCGCCGGTGACGGCCTGGTCGAGGCGATCGGCAAGGTCGGCGCGATCCTCGCCGCGCATTTCCCCAAGACGCCGACCGATCCCGACGAGCTGCCCGACCGGCTGATCGAGCTCTAGCGGGCGTCCGCGTTCTCGCCCGCCAGCCCGTGGTCGTAGCTCAGCACGCGCGACAGCCGCCAGCCCGTGTCGGTGAGCCGCCAGAGCTGGACGAAGCGCGCGCGGCCGACGAGCCGCTCGGGCCCGTCGCCCTGGCGTTCGTGAAAGAGGTGCGTCCCCTCCTCGATCGCGCCGAAGCCCGGAACGGGGAACACGCGTAGCGTCTCGCGCACGAGCTCGCGCCGCGATCGCCACGCGTCGGGCGCCTGCCGCCCGGCGCACCAGCCGCGATAGTCTTCGACCATCGCCGCGCCCGTGCTCACGACCACGCCGTCACGGTCGTGATACATTTCGAAATCATCGGTCAGGAAGCCGCGCATCGCCTCGGGATCGCATTGTTCGAAGAACAGGGCGAAGAACTCCGCATCGCGCGCAGCGACCGCCTCGGTGAGCGCTTCGCCCTCGGGCACCGCGGGCGGCTCGGCGGCGGCAAGCAGGAGCGTGAACAGTAGGGACATCGGCGTTTTCCTTGCGTGAAATCCCCCTGCGGAACAAGCCCCAAGCCCCGGCCGTTTCGCTCGCGAACCCTCACCCCAGGAGACCCGCCATGTCTGATCTCGCCGAGCTCGAAGCCAAGTTCTGGAAGGCGCTCAAGTCCGACATGACGATGATGATCGGGCTCGACGGCGTCGAGGACGGCCACGCCCAGCCGATGACCGCGCAGCTCGATCCCGCTCATCCCGAGCGTGGCCCGATCTGGTTCTTCACCACCAAGGATAACGGCGTCGTCCAGGCGATGCGCGAGGGCCATCGCGCGATGGCGCATTTCGTTTCCAAGGATCACGAGCTGTTCGCCTCGCTCCACGGCGATTTGATGCTCGATAACGATCCGGCGACGATCGACCGGCTGTGGAACCGCTTCGTCGCGGCGTGGTTCGAGGGTGGCAAGGACGATCCCAACCTCCAGCTGATCCGGCTGGACGCCGAAAAGGCGCAGATCTGGCTCAACGAGAACAGCCTCTTCGCGGGGATCAAGCTGCTGCTCGGACGCGATCCCAAGAAGGATTATCAGGACAAGGTTGCCGAGGTTTCGCTCTAGGCGCTCGCGCTTGCGCCGATGCCTTCGACCGTCATCCGTTCGTTCGATTATGATCCCGCCGATCGGCGACTCGACATCGAGTTCGTGACGGGCCGCCGCTACAGCTATCTCGACGTTCCCGAGGAGATCGTTTGCGCCCTGCACGCGTCGCGCTCGAAGGGCGGCTTCTTCAACCGCCGCATCCGCGACCGCTATCGCTTCGCGCGCCGCTACGGCGGCAGCCCGGCGCAATGACGGACATCGCCTTCGACCGTCTGGTGTTCACGCCCGAGGATGTCGACCTGTCGCGCTCGCCGCTCGCTGGCCATCTCGACGCCGAGACCTATGTGCTCGGCGCGTTCAATCCGGGGCTGACGCGGCTCCCGAGCGGCAATCTGCTGCTGATGGTGCGCATCGCCGAGGCGCTCAAGAAGCCGGTTTTCGAAGGCCACGTCCACGCCATCCGTTGGGATGATGGCGGGTACCTGCTCGACGCCTGGCCACTCGAGCTCGCCGACACCGCCGATCCGCGCCAGTTCCTCCTCCCCGGCGGCGGGTGGAAGGTGATCGCGCTGACCTCGCTGTCATGGCTGCTCCCGGTCGAGCTTTCGCCCGAGGGACGAAATGTTATCGCGGTCCATTACGACCGCGTGATCGCGCCCGCCCATTCGTGCCAATGCTATGGCGTCGAGGACGCGCGGATCAGCCGCATCGGCGAGCGCTGGCTGATGACGACCTGCTCGGTGAGCCCCGAGCGCCATTCGACCACGCTCTACAGCTCGGCCGACGCGGCCGACTGGCGCTTCGAGGGGATCGTGCTCGATCACCAGAACAAAGACATGCTGATCTTCGAGGGGCTGATCGGCGGCCAATATTGGGCGCAGACGCGGCCGCTCGGCGAGGTCTGGTTCGCCTATCCGCCCGGGAGCGAATGGCGCGCGGGGCCCTCGATCAACCTCGCCACCTCGCCCGACGCGCTCCACTGGAAACCGCGGCTCGAGCCCGGCATTCGCCCCCACGCAGCGACGGTCGCCACCGCGAGGATAGGCGGCGGGGCGCCGCCGATCCTCACGCCCGAGGGTTGGCTGAGCTTGTGGCACGGCGTCGAGCCCAAGGAGCTCGTCGGCGTCTACCGCACCTATTGGTCGCTGCTCGACCGCGACGATCCGGCCAAGGTGCTGCGCACCGAGCACGCGCCGCTGCTCGAAGCCGCGCCCGCGCTCACCGCGCCGCTCGAGGAGCGCATGTACGTCCGCGACGTCGTTTTCACGACGGGCATCGTCGACGGGGGTGACCGTTACATCGTCGCCTCGGGCGAGGCCGATCTCGCCTGCCGGATCACCCACATCCCCAAGGCGGCGTTCGCCTGACCTCGCTCCACTTCAGATCCAGCCGGGCGCGTGGACGAGCTCGAGCTTGATCCCGTCGGGATCCTCGAAGAACACCGCATAATAATCGCCCGAATATTGCGGATAATGCGCGGGCGCGTCGAGCACCTTGACGCCGTGCTCGATCAGCAGCGCATGGAGTGCGTCGACATCCTCGCGGCTCCGCGCGCGCCAGGCGAGGTGGTGGAGCCCCGGCGCGTAGCGGCGATGGGCATGGCCCGCGAGCGCCGGATCGCACGGGCGCAGGCCGAGCGACGCGCCGCGCCCTTCGTCGGCCAGATCCCATTCGCAGCCGCGCTCGTCGTCCTGGACGAGCGTGTAGCCAAGGAACTCGAGCAGCGGGCCGTAGACGCGCCGCGAGACCGCGACGTCGCTCACGGTGAGGTCGATATGATGGAACGCGCCGCGGATGATGTCGGTCATGAGTGATGTCCTTATCCGGCTGGGGACCGCTTTGCACGAGCGCTTGCGTTTCTGGCGAATCGGAACATAATGCGAACATATGCTCTCCGAGTCGCGCCTCTCGCCGCCCCGCCAGCCGTGGGGCCTGATCTCGTCGGGCCATGGCGCGCTCGACGGCTTTCTCCGAGGCGGGCTCGCGCGGGGCAAGGTGCATGAGCTGTTCGCGGGTGGGGGCGAAGCAAAGGAGGACGGCGATGAGGCAAGCGCGGCGGGATTCGCGGCGATGCTCGCGCTCATCGCGCAGTCGCCGGGCAAGCCGCTGCTGTGGCTGCGCACCGACGCGGCGCAGCGGCGGATCGGGCGGCTCGACGCGGCGGGATTCGCCGCGCT
>JACMKH010000116.1 GCA_014380205.1 Sphingomonadaceae bacterium | reverse complement strand
GGCGCGGTCTTCGGTGAGGTTGACGATGCCGCCCGCGAACAGCGCGTCACGCGCGCCGGCGAGCCCGCGCGCGGCGGCGAGCGCCTCGAAGGAAGCGAGCAAATCGGGGTCGAGATGGGTCTTGGACCAGTCGAACCAGATGCCGCACGCCTCGAACGCCAAGCGCGCGACGCGATCGGGGTCGGATTCGAAGAGCTCGGCGAGGGTCGGCTGCCCGGTGCCCTCGACCGCGGCCCATGCGGCGGCGCTGTTGTCTATACGTTTGCTGTCGGTCATTCCACCTCTCCTACCGTGGGTTGACCTGGCTCGCTACGCCCGCGACACGCCGCGCATGGATGACGCTCCGGCCATCGAGCAACCTTCCGGTATGCGTCCCCATGCAACGCGCGCCGCCTTCGCGTGGCTTCGCTTCCTGCTCAGCCTCGCGCTGCTCGCGCTGCTCGTGCGCAGCCTCGTCGTCGCGCCGTTCAACATCCCCTCGCGCTCGATGACCCCCCGCATGATCGTCGGCGATTATCTTTTCGTCGCCAAATGGCCCTATGGCTATTCGCGCTACAGCTTTCCCTTCGCGCCGGGCTTCATCGAGGGCCGTATCTGGGGAAGTCCGCCGCAACGCGGCGACATCGTCGTCTTCCAGTCGCCCGCGGGCGACGACGATTACGTCAAGCGGCTGATCGGGCTGCCGGGCGACCGCGTCCAGATGATCGACGGCGTGGTCGTGCTCAACGGCGCGCCCGTGCCGCGCGTCCGCATCGCCGATTTCGTCGAGCCCGCGGTGGACGGCACATGCGAGACCGCGCCCTGGGCCAACGTGCGGCTCGAGCGGGGTCCCGCAGGAGAAATGCGCTGCCGGACAGCGCGTTATCGCGAGATCCTGCCAGGCGGCGCGAGCTATGAGGTGCTCGACATCGGCGACAGCGTCGGCGACAACACGATCGAGTTCGCCGTCCCCACCGGCCATTATTTCATGCTCGGCGACGACCGCGACCGCAGTGCCGACAGCCGCTTCGTCGCGAGCGCGGGGGGCGGCGTCGGGATGATCCCGGCGGAGAATCTGATCGGCCGCGCGCTCGTCGTCTTCTGGTCGACCGACGGCGGCGCGCGATGGATCAATCCGGCGAGCTGGTTCAGCGCGACGCGCTGGGAGCGGATCGGGGAGACATTTTGACCTTAGCCGACGCTTCCCACGAACTCGCCGCCTGGCTCACCGCCGCGCTGGGCCACGCACCCGGCGATCTCACGCTCTACGAACGCGCGCTCACCCATCCGAGCCAGAGCGAGCCCAACTATCAGCGACTCGAGTTCCTCGGCGACCGCGTGCTCGGCCTCGTCGTCGCGAGCTGGCTCTACGAGGAGTTTCCCGCCGAGCCCGAGGGCGCGCTCTCGCGCCGGCTCAACACGCTCGTCGCGCGCGCGACTTGCGCCGAGATCGGCCGCGCGATCGGCGTCGCCGCGCACATACGCCTCGGCAAGCAGGCACGCGACGACGGTGCGATCGAGAGCGACAACATCCTCGGCGACGTCGTCGAGGCGCTGATCGGCGCGCTCTGGCTCGACGCGGGGATGGCCGCCGCCGAGGGCTTCATCCGCCGCGCTTGGGCCGACCGCGTCGATATCGCGCATCACGCGCCGCACCATCCCAAGAGCGCGCTTCAGGAGTGGGCGGCGGCGAACGGCTGCAAGCCCCCCGTCTATCGCCTCACCTCACGCCAGGGCCCCCATCACGCGCTCCGCTTCAAGGTCGAGGCGGAGATTCCCGGTCGCGCAGGGGCCGAGGCCGAGGGCAGCTCGAAGCAGGAGGCCGAAACCGCCGCCGCGGCCGCGCTGCTCGCCCAATTGACGTGAGCCAGCCCGCGGCGACTCAGGTGACTTGCATCCTCCCGCCCCTCGCAGCGTTGGGTCCGCCATGACCGATGAAGAGCTCAATCTGCCGCCGCGCCGGGATTCGCAACCGGGCGAAGGCGTTGCGCGCAATACCGACCGAATGGAGTTCTTCGCCGACGCGGTGTTCGCGATCGCCTTCACGCTCTCGGCGGTCGAAATTCCGCTGCCCGAGTCCGGTCCCGGCTTCGCCGCCAACCTCCTCGCGCTATGGCCCGGCTATCTGGCCTACATTCTCTCGGCGCTGGTGATCGGCATCTACTGGGCCCAGCATCACTTCAGCGGCGCGATCTACCGAATGACAGGCCACTACTTCCTGCTCGCGACGATCCTGTTCCTGATGACGATCGGCTTCATCGCCTTCCCCACCCGCGTCTTCGCTGAAAACCTCCTCGAACCCGAGGCGCGCGAGACCGCAGCGATCTACTACACCGTGGCGCTGGCCGCGACCGCCTTCGCCTGGTGGATCAAATGGCGCACGGGGCTCAGCCACGGCCACGTCGATAAGCGGCTCGAGCCCGCCTATGTCGCGAGGCTCAACCGGCGCTACACGATCTCGGCGGCGCTGATGGCGGGCGCGGCCGTATTGAGTCTCGCGCGCTGGGAGATCGGGCTCGGCCTCGCCGCGCTGGTCACGCTCGCCTATCTGCGCGCGCCCGAAACGCCCGTCTACCGGACCGAGGCGCCCGAGGTCGACGAGTGAGCGAAGCGCCATCGCGCCGCTGCGGCCTCGTAGCCGTCGTCGGCGCGCCCAATGCGGGCAAGTCGACCTTGGTCAACGCGCTCGTCGGCCAGAAGGTGGCGATCGCGAGCCCCAAGCCGCAGACCACGCGCGCGCGGCTGATAGGGATCGCGATCGAAGGGGCGGCGCAGATCATGCTCGTCGACACGCCGGGCATCTTCGCGCCCAAACGCCGGCTCGACCGCGCGATGGTCGCCGCGGCGTGGATCGGCGCCGAGGACGCCGACGCGATCGCGCTGGTGATCGACGCGCACGCCGGGCTCAAGGCCGCGATTGAGCCGATGATCGAGCGGCTGCGCCAACGCCCCGAGCCCAAGCTGCTCGTTCTCAACAAGGTCGACATCGCCGACAAGGGCGCACTGCTGCGCCTCGCCGCCGAGCTCAACGCGCTGCTCGCGCCCGAGGAAACGTTCATGGTCTCGGCGGCGACCGGCGACGGCGTCGCCGACCTCAAGGCCGCGCTCGCCGCCAGGATGCCCGAGGGGCCGTGGCATTTCCCCGCCGACCAGGTCTCCGACGCCTCCGAACGCATGCTCGCCGCCGAGGTCACGCGTGAGCAGCTCTATCTCCAGCTCTACGAGGAGCTTCCCCATGCGAGCGCGATCGAGACCGAGAGCTTCGAGGAGCGCGCCGACGGCTCGGTCGCGATCCGCCAGCTGATCCTCGTCGCGCGGCCGACGCAAAAGGCGATCGTGCTCGGCAAGGGCGGCGCGCGGATCAAGGCGATCGGCGAGGCCGCGCGGCGCGAGCTCGGCGCGCTGCTCGGCCGCAAGGTCCACCTCTTCCTCCACGTCAAGGTCAAGCCCGGATGGGAGCAGGACCGCGGCCTCTATCGCGAGATCGGGCTCGATTGGGTGGAGTGAGGCGCTGGCCCGCGCGTCAGAAGTGAAACCTCCCGCTCAGCCGGAAATCGCGCCCCGCGAGGGGGACGAAGGGGTTGGTCAGTGAGGCGTGGCGTCGTGCGTCGACATCGAAGATGTTGTTGGCCGAGGCGACGAGCGTGGTGTCGTCGTCGCGGCCGAAGGGCCGCCACGAGACCGAGGCGTTGACCATGATGTGGCCGTCGGTCGGCGATTCGAAGGTCGCGACGCGCTCCTGGTCGTCGACCCATTCGGCCTCGAGCCGGCCCTGGAGCCGCGCGGTGCGCCCCTCGACGCCCGCGAGGATGCGCAGGGGCGGAATGCGCGGGACGGGCTCGCCGCCCTCGAGCGTCGCACGAACGAAATCGGCGAGCGCCTCGACCATGACGACATTGTCGCCCTCCTCCCAGACGCGCGCAGAGACCTCGGCTTCGAAGCCGAGATAGCGCGCATCGGTCTGGAAATATTGGAACACGGGCAGGCCATCGATCTCCGATCCGATCTCGGTGTCGAAGATGTAATCGCTGTACCAGTTGGCGAAGGCGGTCGCGCCGAAGGTCACCGGACCCGCGCGGCCGCGCAAGAACGCCTCGAATCCGATGCTCTTCTCGGTGTCGAGGCCGATGTCGCCGATCTCGAACGCCTGGGTCGCGATGTGCGGTCCGAACGAATAGAGCTCCTCGGGCGTCGGCGCCCGCTCGGCGCGCGACAGGTTGGCCCCGAACTGGAGCCCGCTGTCGAGTTCATAGGTCGCGCCGAGCGCGCCCGAGAGCGAAGTGAAGCTCCGGCCCGCGCCCGCGAAGGCCGCGTCGACTCCGCTGAACTCGGCGCGCGCCGCGCCCTGGAAGGTGAGATAGTCGCCCGCGCGCTCGAAGAAGGCGAACAGGCTGTAGTTCTCGGTGCTGTTGTTCGGCACAAAGGCCTCGGCGCCGACCGCGGTGAGATCGCGCGCATAGAATTGCCCCCCATAGGACAGGCTCCAGCCGCCCCAGTCGACGGTCTGGAGCTCGAGCCGGAACTCCATCCCCTGGCTGCCGAACACCGTCCCGACCTCTTCGCCCTCGAACTCGGTATGCTCGTAGTCGGCGAAGCCGAAGCGGAACTGGACGCGCTCGATCGCGACGCCGTTGACGCGCACCGCGCCTCGCGAATCGAAGCGGAACTGCTCGAGCCCGATCGAGACGGGGGCCTCCTCCTCGGCGTCGCCCTCGCCGTGGGCATGGCCCGCGCCCGGCCGCGCGGGAATGCCGTAATCGCTGCCGTAATGGCTTACCGAGAAGCCGAAGGCGTTGCGGTCGCGAATAAAGGCGAGGCCGAGCGCCGCGCTCTCGGTCTCGGTGAAGCTGTTGGGAAGCCTGCCGCGCAGCGCGGCGAACTCCTCGAGCTCCTCGGCCTCGTCGACATGGCCCTCGGCGCGCTCCTCGGCCGCGTCGGCGAGGAGCTCGGCGCGCAACAGCGGCGAGGCGACGAAACCGCCGACCTCGAGATCGTCGGTGTTGCCGTAGCTGCCGTCGGCGTGGAAGACGAAGCCCGTTGTGCCGAGCGGAATGTCGATCGCCGCGCCAGCGCCGCGCTCGTCGGCGGCCGATCCGTAGATCGCGGTTACATCGCCGTGGATATTCTCCTCGGGCATCGCGCGTGGGATGCGGCGATCGATGATGTTGACCGCGCCGCCGATCGCATCACTGCCATAGAGCAGCGCGGGCGGACCGCGCAGCACCTCGATCCGCTCGGCGGTGAGCGGGTCGATCGCGACGGCGTGGTCGGCCGAGGTGTTTGAAACGTCGATCGAGCCGATACCATCGGTGAGCACGCGCACGCGCGTCCCGGAAAGCCCGCGCAGCACGGGACGCGACGCGCCGGGCCCGAACGACGTCGCCGATACGCCGGGAAGCCTGGTCAGC
This sequence comes from Sphingomonadaceae bacterium, assembly GCA_014380205.1. Taxonomy (GTDB): domain Bacteria; phylum Pseudomonadota; class Alphaproteobacteria; order Sphingomonadales; family Sphingomonadaceae; genus Parasphingopyxis. The sequence goes on along the minus strand of JACMKH010000116.1, from coordinate 14,084 downwards.
GTGTCGCCGATCTGCGGGCGGACGCTGTCGAGCAGCTCGGTGCCGCTCAAAGTGGAGGCGCCGGTGAGGATGTTGAGCTCGGCGATGAACGGCGCGCGCACCACGATCTGCGCCTCGGGGGGCTCGTGATACTCCTCCTCGACGGGGGCATCGCCGGCCGCAGCTTCCTCGGCGAGAAGCGGCTCCGTGATCGCCGGATCCTGCGCCCATGCCGCGCCGTTCCACACCATGCAGCCCAAAAGCAGCAGAGCCCTCGTCCGTCCCATGCGCATTGCTCCCCCTTGGCGGCCCGGCGGGCGCCCTTCTTCCTCATAGGCGCGCTCGCGCGCGCTTTCGGGTCAGGGGGCGCTGATTATCAATGCGATCGCGGGACGCAAGGATTTCGTCAGCGGGACTCGAGCAGACCGGCGAGCACCGTCACGAGCCGATCGCCGCCATATGGCTTCGCGAGCGCGACTCCCACTGCGGACTCCCCATAGCCAGTCGCCAGCGCGAAGGGGACGCCGCGCGCCTCGAGGGCGTCCGCAACCGCGTCGCTGCGCTCGCCACGAAGGTTTACGTCGAGCAGCGCTGCGTCGAGCACGGCCTCCTCGATCAGCGCGAGGGCCTCGGCCACGCTCGCCGCCGGTCCGATGACGATCGCGCCGAAATCGTGGAGCATGTCCTCGACCATCATCGCGATGAGTGGCTCATCCTCGACGACGAGAATGCGCTTGCCCTCGAGCGCCGTCATCCGCCGGGTCGACAGTCCTTACCCGCCAGGCGCGCAAGCGGCGCCTCGATCTCGCACACCAAGCCCTCGCCCCGGAAGTCGAGCCGCGCGCGCCCGCGCAACTCATAGGCGAGCGCCCGCTCGATCATGCGGCGTCCGAAGCCGCTCCGCGCGGGCGCCGCGACCGACGGGCCACCGCTTTCCTCCCAGCGCAGGCTCAGCATCGGCTCGTCATTGTCGGAGACGCTCCAGCTGACGTCCACGTGGCCCTCCGGCGTCGAAAAAGCCCCGTATTTCGCCGCGTTCGTGCACAGCTCATGGAGCGCCATCGACAGCGTCACCGCACTTTGCGGATGGAGCGGCACCGGCGGGCCATGGATCGAGAACCGCGCGCAATCGGCTGCGCACCCACCGAGCGCCGTTTCGACAACCTCGCCGAGCTCGGCCGATTCCCAGCTCCTGCTCGTGAGCAGATTATGGGCCCCGGCGAGCGCCACCAGCCGCCCTTGGAAGCTCGCGCGCGCGCCGGAGGCATCGTCGCCCTGAAAGCTCTGGTGCGCGAGGCTCTGGACGATCGCGAGCGTGTTCTTGACGCGGTGGTTGAGCTCGTCGACGAGCAGCCTCAGGCGGCGCTCGTCGCGCTTGCGCTCGGTGATGTCGCGGCCGATGCCGTGGAAGCCGTTGGGCGTCCCGTCGGGATCGCGGGTCAGCCGCGAGCTGATCTCCCACACCATGACCTCGCCGTCGGGACCGTTGACCTCGGCCTCGTAGCGCACCGATTGGCGGGATTCGGGGCGCGCCGAGAGGATCCGGCGGTTGCGCTCGGCCGCGGCGGCCGGAACGAACTCGCTGACCGAATGGCCGATGAGCGCCTCGAGCGGCACGCCGAGCGCGTGCGTGACCGCCGGGTTGCACGAGGTCAGCCGCATCTTGAGATCGGCGGTGAAGATGAAGTCGTTGGCGTTCTCGAACTGCTCGCGGAAGCGCGCCTCGCTCTCGCGGATCGCGCGGTCGGCCTGCTTGCGCTCCGAAATGTCGACGAGCGTGTTGATCGCGCCGACAAGCCTGCCGGTCTCGTCACGCAGCGGTGTCGGATAGGGCAGGAAGGGCACACACGCGCCGTCGGGCCGCTCGGCGATCGCCTCGACGCCACGCACCGGGCGGTTCTCCCGCAGCGCGATCGCCATCGGGCACTGATCGTGCGCAAGCGGCGTCCCGTCGGGAAGGTAGAGCTTCCAGGTCACGCACCAACGGTCGCTGCCGAGCTCGGGCCGGCGGCCCGAAAGCTCGACCGCCGCCTGGTTGTAATAGGTGATCCGCCCTTCGGCGTCGGTGGTGTAGACCGCGACGGGCAGCGCCCCGAGCAGCGCGCGCGCGTGGCGTTCGTCGCCGCCCCAGTCGATCCCGGCGAGCGCCTCGGCCAACCGAATGTCGCGCGCGGGGTCCGCTTCGCCCTCGGCGACCGCCGGGCCCTGGTCATGCATCACGCGAACCCCTTTCCTTGTCGCGCGCGCCCCACCGAATCAATCCCATAGCGCAAGCCGGAGCCAGCGCCAACCACGTCCCGGAGCCTCCGCCCTAATGGAACGCCCGGCCCGACGTAGGATCAGTAGCGGTAGTGCTCGGCCTTGAAGGGCCCCTCGACGGGCACGCCGATATAATCGGCCTGCTTCTGGGTTAGCCGGGTCAGCTTGACGCCGAGCTTGGGGAGGTGGAGGGCGGCGACCTTCTCGTCGAGGTGCTTGGGAAGCACATAGACCTGGTTGTCATACTGATCGTTCCGCGTGAACAGCTCGATCTGCGCGAGCACCTGGTTGGTGAAGCTCGACGACATCACGAAGCTCGGGTGCCCGGTGGCGTTGCCGAGGTTCACCAGCCGGCCCTTGGAGAGGATGATGATCTGCTTGCCGTCGGGGAACTCGACGAGATCGACCTGCGGCTTGACCTCGGTCCATTTGTAGTTCGACAGCGCCGCGATCTGAATCTCGCTGTCGAAATGGCCGATGTTGCAGACGATCGCCATGTCCTTCATCGCGCGCATGTGATCGGCGGTGATGACGTCGGCGTTGCCGGTCGCGGTGCAGAAGATGTCGGCGCGCGTGACCGCCTCCTCCATCGTCACGACCTCATAGCCTTCCATCGCCGCCTGGAGCGCGCAGATCGGATCGATCTCCGTGACCAGCACGCGCGCGCCGCCGTTGCGCAGCGACGCCGCCGAACCCTTGCCGACATCGCCGAAGCCCGCGACGCACGCGACCTTGCCCGCGAGCATCACGTCGGTGCCGCGGCGGATCGCGTCGACGAGGCTCTCCTTGCAGCCGTAGAGATTGTCGAACTTGGATTTGGTCACGCTGTCGTTGACGTTGATCGCGGGGAAGGGAAGCTCGCCGCGCTTGGCGATCGCATAGAGCCGGTGGACGCCCGTCGTGGTCTCCTCGGAGACGCCCTTCATGTTGCGCACGGTCTTGGCGAGGTAGCCGGGCCGCGCCGCCACGAACGCCTTGAGCGCGCGCTGGAACTCGACCTCCTCCTCGTTCTCGGGCTCGGGGAGCGCATCGCCCGCCTCGAGCCGCGCGCCCCACAGCGCGAACATCGTCGCGTCGCCACCATCGTCGAGGATCAAGTTGCAGGTCTCCTCGTCACCCCAGTCGAAGATCCGCCCGACATAGTCCCAGTAATCGGCGAGGCTCTCGCCCTTGATCGCGAATACGGGGACGCCGGTCGCGGCGATCGCGGCGGCGGCGTGATCCTGGGTCGAGAAGATGTTGCACGTCGCCCAGCGCACCTCGGCGCCGAGCGCTGTCAGCGTCTCGATCAGCACCGCGGTCTGGATCGTCATGTGGAGCGACCCCGTGATTCGCGCGCCGGCCAGCGGCTTCGACGCGCCGAACTCTTCGCGCAGCGCCATCAGTCCGGGCATCTCGGTCTCGGCGATATCGATCTCCCTGCGGCCGAAATCGGCGAGCGAGAGATCGGCGACGACATGGTCGGCCTTGTCCACGGTGTTCGCGCGCGCGTCGGCGACGACGGTGCTCATTGCAATTCTCCGAGAATCCTGCGCCGCCCCCGGGATAGGACGGGCGGAGGGAGTTCCCATAGCGGCCCGCTCGGCCCGGCGCAAGCGGGATATAAAGATATCTTTATATGTCGTAGTCCCTGACGAGCGGGCTTCCAGCTTCCGCCGGTATCGCATCCGATGCCTGGCATCGGCTCGTGCAGGGCAATCACAAAAATTCGCGCCTTGCCTTTGGGCGCGCATCTCTGCTTAGCGCGCGAACCGACAGCAAAGACATGATTTGGGGAGATGCCCGTGGGAGCGCTCAAGGAACCGCATGGCGGCGAGCTCAAAAATCTTTATCTCGGCGCCGAGGAAGCGGCGGAGGAGAAGCAGCGTTCGCGCGAGATGCCTTCCTGGGACCTCACCCCGCGCCAGATTTGCGATATCGAACTGATCCTCAATGGCGGTTTCTCGCCGCTCGAAGGATTTCTGGGCCGCACGGATTACGAGGGCGTGGTTGGGAAAATGCGGCTCTCGGACGGGCTGCTCTGGCCGATCCCGGTGACGCTCGACGTATCGCAGGCCTTCGCCGATACGGTCGGTGAGGGCGACACAATCGCGCTGCGCGACCGCGAGGGCGTGCTCATCGCGACGATGGCGGTGAGCGACAAATACACGCCAGACAAGCGCACCGAAGCCGCCGGCGTGCTCGGCACCACCGACGATCTCCATCCCGAAGTCGACCGGCTGCTGCATCATTCGGGGCCGGTCTATCTCGGCGGCGCGTTGCGAGGCGTCCAGCCGCCGGTCCATTTCGACTTCACCCACAACCGCCATTCGCCGCAGGAGCTGCGCGACCTGTTCGCCAAATGGAGCTGGCGCAAGGTGGTCGCCTTCCAGACGCGCAACCCGCTCCACCGGGCGCATCAGGAACTGACCTTCCGCGCTGCCCGCGAGGCCGAGGCCAATCTGCTGCTGCATCCCGTCGTCGGGCAGACCAAGCCAGGCGATATCGACTATTTCACGCGCGTCCGCTGCTACGAGAAACTGCTCAAACACTATCCCGAGCAGACTTCCGCGCTCAGCCTGCTGCCGCTCGCGATGCGCATGGCGGGGCCGCGCGAGGCGGTCTGGCACGGCATCATCCGCAAGAATTTCGGCTGCACGCATTTCATCATCGGCCGCGACCATGCCGGGCCGGGAAAAGATTCGCGAGGCGAGGAATTCTACGGCCCCTATGACGCGCAGGAGCTGTTCCGCGAGCATCAGGACGAACTCGACATCGCGCTCGTTCCCTTCCAGATGATGGTCTATGTCCAGGATCGCGCGCAATATGCCCCGATCGACGAGCTCGAACCGCACGAGACGCAGATGGCGATTTCGGGAACCGAGCTCCGGCGCCGACTCAAATTCGGGCTTGAAATCCCCGACTGGTTCTCTTTCCCCGAAGTCATCGACGTCCTGCGCGAACGCCATCCGCCGCTCAGCGAACAGGGATTCACGCTGTTCTTCACCGGACTTTCGGGCTCGGGCAAATCGACGATCGCCAATGCCGTGATGACCAAGCTCATGGAGACCGGGGGGCGACGCGCGACCTTGCTCGACGGCGATCTCGTCCGCAAGCACCTGTCGAGCGAACTCGGCTTCTCAAAGGAGCATCGCAATCTCAATATCGAGCGTATCGGCTTCGTCGCCGGCGAGATCACCAAGAATGGCGGCATCGCCATTTGCGCTCCGATCGCGCCCTACACCGTCAGCCGGCGCCAGGTGCGCGAGATGATCGAGCCGGTTGGCGGCTTCATCGAAATCCACGTGTCGACCCCGCTCGAAGTCTGCGAAGCGCGCGACCGCAAGGGGCTCTACGCCAAGGCGCGCGCCGGCGTGCTCAAGGAATTCACCGGCATCTCGGACCCCTATGAGGAGCCCGAAAACCCAGAAATGCGGATCGACACGACCGAGATCACCATCGACCAGGCGGCGCAGCAGGTGCTGCTGAAGCTCGAGAATTTGGGGTTTTTGAGCTAGCGGCTCGACCTGGACCGTTATTGTCGATCCATCGAGCCGGCAGCCGCGGCGGCATCGCCTACTCGTCTACGCGTGCCCCGCCGTCGGGGCGAGCAGCCCTGGATCGATTCCCGCCTTCTCGAAGCCGCGCCGCCAGCGTTCGCGGGTGTGCGTCTCGAACAGGATCGCCCGGTCGCCGGGCGTGGTGAACCAGCCGTGGCGGGTCATTTCCTCGTCGAGCTGGCCGGGCGACCAGCCCGCATAGCCGAGCGCGGCGATCCAGGCGCTCGGGCCCTTGCCCTCGGCGATCGCGCGGAGCACGTCGATGGTCGCGGTGAGCACCCATTTGTCCCCGACCTGGACGCTGTCCTCGCCGCCCCAGTCGAGGCTGTGGAGGATGAAGCCGCGCTGGGGCTCGACCGGCCCGCCGAAATGGACGGGCGCATTGGGCGCGACGCCCGGCGCGATGCCGAGCTGCTCGAGCAGCGCGTGGAAGCCGAGATTGGCGACCACCGCGCCGACGCCGATGCCGAGCGCGCCGTTTTCGTCGTGCGCGCACATCGCGATCACCGCCTTGGAAAAGCGCGGATCGGCCATGCCGGGCAGCGCGAGCAGGATCTGTCCCGACAGGAAGCGTTCGTCGTCTGGCGCCATGGCGGGCATCTTGGCGCAGGCGGACGCGCGGGTCCACCGGCTTGCGACGAGCGGGCGCGGGCGTAGGCGCGCCGGATGCTTTTCCGCTGTCGCGCGCGCGCGGATTCTGCCAAGATCATGGCGATGCAGCCGGATCTTCTCGACGCGCGGGCCATGATCGCCGCATGAGCCGCAAGCCCGCCGCCGCCGCCGCGCGCGACCGCACGCGCATCGAGCTCGAGTTCGAGAACCCCCAGCTGCTCGGCACGCTGTTCGGCGAGTACGACCAGAATCTCGTCGCGATCGAGAACCGGCTCGGGGTCTATATCGCCGCGCGCGGCGCCAAGCTCGCGATCGAGGGCGACGCCGAGGGAGCGAGCCGCGCGCGCGACGTGCTCACGGGGCTCTACAACCGCATCGACCTGGGCCAGGAGATCGACGCGGGCGCGGTCGAGGCGGTGATCGCGATGTCGGCCGAGCCCGTGCTCGAGGGGATCGTGCGCACCGACGTCTCCGAGCCGCCCAAAGTGATGATCCGGACGCGGATGAAGACCATCGTCCCGCGCTCGGCGAACCAGACGCGCTACATGGAGGCGCTCGCGCGCGAGGATCTGATCTTCGCGCTCGGCCCAGCGGGGACGGGCAAGACCTATCTCGCGGTCGCGCAGGCGGTGCAGCAGCTGATCGGCGGATCGGTCAAGCGGCTGATCCTGTCGCGCCCCGCGGTCGAGGCGGGCGAGCGGCTCGGCTTCCTCCCCGGCGATATGCGCGAGAAGGTCGATCCCTATCTGCGCCCGCTCTACGACGCGCTCTACGACATGCTCCCGATCGAGCAGGTCGAGCGCCGCCTCGCAAGCGGAGAGATCGAGATCGCGCCGATCGCCTTCATGCGCGGCCGCACGCTGGCCGACGCCTTCGTCATCCTCGACGAGGCGCAGAACACCACGCCGCTCCAGATGAAGATGTTCCTGACGCGCTTCGGCGAGCACAGCCGGATGGTCGTGTGCGGCGATCCGAAGCAGGTCGATCTTCCCGTCAACGGCCATTCGGGGCTCGCCGACGCGGTCGGCCGGCTCGAGGGGATCGAGGGGATCGCGATGATCCGCTTCGGGCGCGGGGACGTCGTGCGGCACCCGATCGTCGGGCGCATCGTCGAGGCCTATGAGGGGCCCGGATGATCCACGTCGAGGCGCAGGTCGAGGGGGATTGGGACGCAAGCGGCGACTGGCGGCCGCTCGCCGAGCGCGCGGTGGTCACCGCGCTGCGCGCCAGCACCTATGGCGAATGGATCGGCGCGCCGCTCACCGTCGAGATCTCGGTGCGCTTCACCGGCGACGACGAGGTCCAAGCGCTCAACGCGCGCTATCGCGGCAAGGATGCACCGACCAACGTGCTGTCCTTCCCGATGGTCCAGCCCGATCTGCTCGAGGGGCTGACCAATTCGGACGACGGCGAGGCGTTGCTCGGCGACATCATCCTCGCGCACGGCGTGTGCGCGCGCGAGGCGGCGGCGCGCGGGCTTTCCATTGCAACCCACGCGAGCCATCTTATAGTCCACGGGATCTTCCATCTGCTCGGCTATGATCACGTCGGCGACGCCGAGGCCGAGGCGATGGAGGCGCTGGAGCGCGCGGCGCTCGCCGCGATCGGGATCGCCGATCCCTACGCGGAAGATCGCGATCAACACGGGGTTTGACGACAGGCCATGGCCGACGATTCGAGTATAACCGCCCCCGCCCAGCAGGGCGGCGGGCGATTCTGGAAGGGGCTCAGAAGCCTCGTATTCGGCGATGACGGCGAGCCCAGTCTGCGCGACGAGCTCGAGGCCGCGATCGACGAGCATCGCGACGAGCGGCCGGGCAACGGCGACCTCTCGCCGATCGAACGCCAGATGCTCAAGCGGCTGCTCCATTTCGGCGAGACCACGGCGGACGACGTCTGCGTGCCGCGCGCCGACATCATCGCGATCGAGGAGAAGGAAAGCTTCGACGAGGTCGTCCGCGTGTTCATCGAGGCCGGACACAGCCGCCTTCCCGTCTATCGCGGCAGCCTCGATCAGGTGATCGGGATGCTCCACATTCGCGACCTGTTCGCGGTCCTCGCGGCGGGCGAGGAGCGGCCGACGTCGATCGAGGCGTTCATCCGCGAGCCGCGCTACGTCCCCGAATCGATGGGGGTGATCGACCTGCTCGCCGAAATGCAGTCGACGCGCACGCACATGGCGATCGTGCTCGACGAATATTCGGGCACCGAGGGTATCGTCACGATCGAGGACATCGTGGAGGAAATCGTCGGCGAGATCGAGGACGAGCACGACGAGGAGGCGGCCGCGCTGCTGACCTACACGCCCGAGGGCCATTGGGAGGCCGACGCGCGCGCCGAGCTCGACGACGTCGCCGAGCTGATCGATCCGCGGCTCGGCGAGATCGACGAGGATGTCGACACGCTCGGCGGACTCGCCTTCGTGCTCGCGGGCCGCGTGCCCGAGGCCGGCGAGATGCTCGCGCATCCGAGCGGCTGGCGGCTCGAGGTGACCGAGAGCGACGGCAAGCGCGTCACGCGGCTTTGCCTCCACCCGCCCCGCCCGCGCGGCCGCGCCGAAGACCGGGATGGCTGATCACGCGCGTCTCGACACCGTCATCGAGACCGAACGGCTGATGCTCCGCGTCCCGCGCGGCGAGGATTTCGAGCCCTGGGCTGAATTCATGGCCGACCCCGAGGTCAGCCGCTTCCTCGGCGGCGCGCAGGATCGCGCGATGGCGTGGCGCAATATCGCCGCGATGGCGGGCTCGTGGCTGCTGCGCGGCTATGGCATGTTCTCGTTCGTCGAGAAGGCGAGCGGACGCTGGATCGGGCGCGGCGGCCCCTGGTATCCCGACGGCTGGCCCGACCGTGAGATCGGCTGGGGGCTGACCGGCGCGGCGCAAGGCAAGGGGTTCGCGCGTGAAGCGGCGGTCGCCTGCATCGATTTCGCGTTCGACACGCTCGGCTGGAGCGAGGTCATCCACTGCATCGATCCCGCCAACGCGGCTTCGATCAGGCTCGCCGAGCGGCTCGGATCGCGGCGGCGGGGCAGCGGCATGCTGCCGCCGCCGATTTCGACGATGGTCGATGTCTACGGGCAGAGCTGTGAGGAGTGGCGCTCGCGCGACCGCGAAGGGTGATGGCCAACCCGCGCCGGGCGCGCTAGAATTCGCGCGCCCCCAACAGCCGAGCGCGCCATGACCCGCCGTCGCATCCTCCTCACCCTGTTCTGCATCGCCGTTCTCGCCGGCGTGGCCTGGTTCTTCGTCCGCCCGCACTCCGCCGAGCTCAGCGTCGAGGCCGTCACCGGACCCAATCCCGAGCTCGCCTCGCCGACCGAGGAGGTGCTGCCGATGATGAACGTCGCGCGCGCGGTCGGCTGGCCTGAGGGCGCGATGCCGGCGCCCGCGCAAGGGCTCGAGGTCAATGCCTTCGCGCGCGGGCTCGCTCACCCGCGCTGGATGCTGCTGCTGCCCAACGGCGATGTGCTCGTCGCCGAGACCGGCGCACCCCCGGGAGAATCCTCGGGCGGGATCAGGGGCTGGATCGAGGAGCGGCTGATGAAGCGCGCGGGCGCCGCGACGCCTTCGGCCAACCGCATCAGGCTGCTCCGCGACAGCGACTCGGACGGAATCGCCGACCAGCAATCGATCCTGCTCGACGCCTCGAACGGGCTCAACTCGCCCTTCGGCATGGCGCTGATCGACGGCCATCTCTACGTCGCCAACACCGACGCGATCCTCCGCTTCACCTTCCGGCCGGGCCAGACGCGGATCGAGGGGCGTGGCGAGAAGATCATCGACCTTCCGGCGCAAGCGCCCAACGGCCACTGGACGCGCGCGCTCGCCGCGCATCCCGACGACCCCAACCTGCTCTACGTCTCGGTCGGATCGAACAGCAACGTCGGCGAAAACGGCATGGAGAGCGAGGAGAACCGCGCCGCGGTGCTCGAGGTCAACCTCGCCGATCGCGATTTCCGCATCTATACGGCGGGGATGCGCAACCCCGTCGGGCTCGATTTCGAGCCCGATTCGGGGCGGCTCTACGCGGTGGTCAACGAGCGCGACATGCTCGGCGGCGATCTCGTCCCCGATTATCTCACCGAGGCCACCTTCGGCGGCCATTACGGCTGGCCGAGCATCTATTGGGGCGATCGGCTCGACGACCGGGTCCCCGCGACGCCGCGGATGATCGAATATACCGCGATCCCCGAATATGCGCTCGGCCCGCACGTCGCCGCGCTCGGCCTCGAATTTTCCGAGCGCGCGCGGCTCGGCGGAGCCTTCGTGAGCGGCGCGTTCGTCGGGCTCCACGGCTCGTGGAACCGGCGGCCGCATTCGGGCTACAAGGTGGTGTTCGTGCCCTTCGCCGACGGCCATCCTCGCGGCGGGATGATCGATATCCTTACCGGCTTTTTGAACGAGGACGGCGAGGCGATGGGGCGGCCGGTGGGCGTGATCACCGACCGCACCGGCGCGCTGCTGGTGGCGGACGATGTCGGGAACCGCATCTGGCGCGTGAGCAATCCGCGGGCGCGGCGGAGGGCGCGGGCCGAAGGCTGAGGCCTACTCCGTCGCGAACAGCCGCGACCGATCCCTGAACGCCTTGAACTCGAGCGCATTGCCGCTTGGATCGCGGAAGAACATCGTCGCCTGCTCGCCCGGCTGGCCTTCGAACCGCACATAGGGCGCGATCTCGAAGGCGATCCCCGCGCCGGCCACCCGCGCCGCGAGCGCGTCGAAATCGTCCCAATCGAGCACGATGCCGAAATGCGGCACGGGCACGTCATGGCCATCGACGGGATTGCTCAGCGCCGCAGGCCGCATCGCCGGATCGAGATGCGCGACGATCTGGTGGCCGAACAGATCGAAATCGATCCACTCCTCGCTGCTCCGCCCCTCCGGGCAGCCGAGCACGTTGCCGTAGAAGCCTCGCGCGGCGGCGAGGTCGTGGACGGGAAACGCGAGATGGAAGGGCGCGAGCTCAGGCATTAGGCCTCCATTGCGGGGCGCGCGCTCCGACTGCGGGCGGCAACGGCGCGCCTGCCCCGCTGTCACTTCGCATTCGCCAGCAACTCGACCGAGACGGGCGCGTCCGGGCCAGCCTGTCGCCTGAATCGCTTGTCGAGCGTCACGAAGGCGTTTGCATCTCCGCTCGCGAGCAGATGGATCATGTCCGTGAAGTCGGCGCCGTCGGCGTGGCGCGCGCAGCACCACGCGACGCGTCCGGCTTCCTCGACCATGACGCCTTCTATCGTGGTTAGTTCGGTGATCAGCGTGGCGACATCCTTCCGCGTCAATCCGTAAACCGCGCGCAGAACCCATTCCGTCTCGATCAGCACGGTCAGCGGAACGAAAAGATCGCCCCCAGCGACGAGCGCGTCGATGGATTTGATCTTTGCCGGATCGTCGCGAAGCAGAAGGCGGACGACGACATTGGTGTCGATGGCGCGCAAGCGGTCTCAAGCCTTCCAGTCATCGAAGATGCGCGCGATGCCTTCGCGCATCTCGTCGATCGTTCTGGGCGGACCCGAATAGGCGGGCACGCGCCTCTTGAAATCGTCGTAGCTGATGGTCTCGCGCGCGGCGTCGGCCTGTTCCATCAGAATTTGATCCCCGATGCGCCGGAACGTCATCCGCGCGCCGGGCCGCAGCCCCAGCGCTTCGCGGATGTCCCTGGGAATCACGATCTGGCCCTTGGAGGAAAGTCTGCTCTCCGCGTTCATAAAGGTAAGATACGACTTACCTCCACGGCGATCAATCTTTTCTCTCGGGGTTGACGCCTAGAGCAGGGAGCGGGCGACAGTCGTCGGTCACAACGTCCGCTCACGCTCCTCGACCTCGTAGGTCTCGACGATATCCCCCGCCTTTATGTCGGTCGTGCCCTCGAGCGTGATGCCGCATTCGAGGCCCGCGCGGACCTCCGGCACGTCGTCCTTGAAGCGCCGTAGTGACGCGATCTGGCCGTTGTAGATGATCACGTCGTCGCGCATCACGCGCGCCTTGAGCGCCTGGCGGATATAGCCTTCGGTGACGAGCAGCCCTGCGGCCTTGCCGTGCTTGCCCGCCGAGAACACCTCCTTGATGTCGGCGCGGCCGACCACCGTCTCGATCCGCTCGGGGCCGAGCTGGCCCGCCATTTCCGCCCTGATCTCGTCGGTCAGCGCGTAGATCACGTCGTGGAACAGCATCCGCACGCCCTCGCGCCCCGCGACCTCGCGCGCCTTGGCGTTGGCGCGGACGTTGAAGCCGATGATCGGCGCCTTGGAGGCCGAGGCGAGCACGACGTCGCTCTCGGTGATCCCGCCCGCGCCCGAATGGAGTACGCGGACTCTGATGTCGTCGGTCGAAATCTTGTTGAGCGAGCCGACGATCGCCTCGACCGAACCCTGGACGTCGCCCTTGATCACCACCGGATATTCGATCGCCTGCTTCTCGGCCATCGCGGTGAACATGTGCTCGACACTGGTCGGCGCCTGGGTGGTGCGCTTGCGGTCGATCACCTCCTGGCGATAGGCGGCAACCTCGCGCGCGCGCGCCTCGTTCTCGACCACGGTGAGCTGGTCGCCCGCGGCGGGGACGCCCGAGAGCCCGAGCACCTCGACCGGGAAAGCGGGCCCCGCCTCTCTGACCGGCTTGCCCTTGTCGTCGACCATCGCGCGGACCTTGCCGCTCTCGGCGCCGACGACGAAGATATCGCCGGCCCTGAGCGTGCCGCGGTTGACGAGCACGGTCGCGACGGGCCCGCGGCCCTTGTCGAGCTTGGCCTCGATGACGTTGCCCTCGGCGGGCCGGTCGGGATTGGCGCGGAGCTCGAGCAGCTCGGCCTGGAGCTGAATTTTCTCGATTAGCCCGTCGAGCCCTTCCTTGGTCTTGGCCGAGACCTCGGCGTCGAGCACCTCGCCCGACATCTCCTCGACGATCACCTCATGCTCGAGCAGCCGCTCGCGGACCTTCTGCGGATTGGCGTCCTCCTTGTCGATCTTGTTGATCGCGATGATCATCGGGACATTGGCGGCCTTGGTGTGGTTGATCGCCTCGATTGTCTGCGGCATCAGCCCGTCGTCGGCGGCAACCACGATCACGACGATGTCGGTGACGTTGGCGCCGCGCGCGCGCATCTCGGTGAACGCCTCGTGGCCCGGCGTGTCGAGGAAGGTGATCTTCGACTTGTCGGGCAAAGCGACCTGATAGGCGCCGATATGCTGGGTGATGCCGCCGGCCTCGCCCGAGACCACGTCCGCGCCGCGGATCGCGTCGAGGAGGCTCGTCTTGCCGTGATCGACGTGGCCCATGATGGTGACCACCGGCGGGCGCGGCTGCAGCGTCTCGGCGGCATCGACATCCTCTTCGGACTGGATATCGACGTCGGCTTCGCTGACCCGGTTGATGTTGTGGCCGAACTCGGTGACCAAGAGCTCCGCCGTGTCCTGGTCGATCGCTTCGTTGACGGTGACGGGCATGCCCATCTTGAACAAGGCCTTGACCAGGTCGGCGGCGCGCTCGGCCATGCGGTTGGCGAGCTCGCCGACCGTGATCGTCTCGGGAACGTTGACGTCGCGGACCTGCTTGGCGGACGGGCCGGCCTGCTGGTGGGCGCGCTTTTCCTTCTCGCGCGAGCGCTTCAGCGCGGCAAGCGAACGCGCTCGCGCGTCGCCGTCCTCGCCCAAAGCGCGGCTGACGGTGAGCTTGCCGCGCTCGCGGCGATGCTCCT
>JACMKH010000115.1 GCA_014380205.1 Sphingomonadaceae bacterium | reverse complement strand
GGGCGGCAGCGCGCGCGCGAGCGAGCCGACGGGCATGTCGAGCACCGCGCCGATCATCCGGTCGACCGCGACCACGGCCTCATCGATCCGCTCCTGCTGCTCGAGCTCGGCGCGGAACGCCTGGTCTTCGGCGCGATCCTGCGCGAAGGCGGGCGTCGCGAGCGATCCCAGCGCGAGCGCGATGGTCCAGAGCTTCATGTCCCCGTCCTTTCGATGCTTTGCCCTACCGCGATAGCATGAGCGAATGCTGAATGCGCGCGCGGCATCAGCCGGCCATTTCGAGCGCCGAACGCTGCCATTCGGGCAGGCGAAGCGACGCCATATCCTCCACCCGCCGGTGCTCGACCGCGAGGCCGAGCTCGGGATAGCTCGCGCGCACGCGCTTCGCGTCGGCGTCGGCGAGCGGGACGACGACGAGGCGGCGGTTGATCTTCTGGCGCCAGTTCATCCGCGCGGTGTTCTCCTGGCCGACGTAGCAGCCCTTGTCGAAGGCGACGCCGTTCAATTCGATCGCGTTGCATTCGAGCCAGAGCGTCTGGTCCGACCCGAGCTCGGCGACGCCCTCGGGAACGCCGAGCGACAGGCGGTGGGCGAGCCAGCCGGGGGCGGGGTCGCCGGGCGGGGCGAGCCAGCGGTTGCCGAGCGCGGGAAGGCGGGGATCGGGCGAGCCTTCCTTGCCATCGACACGCCAATGCACGGCCAGCCCGTCATCGCGTCCAATCTCGATCTTCCTGCGCAGCCGATAGAGCGCCAGCCGCCGCGCGAGCGCATCGGCCTGCCCCGCCTCGCAATCGATCAGCACATCCGCGCCGTCGCCCCACAGGATGAAATCGAACAGCGCCTTGCCCTGCGCGCTGAGCAGCCCAGCCCAGACCGGCCCCGCGTCGAGCCGCGACACGTCGTTCGTCACCAGCCCCTGGAGGAAGACGCGGACATCCTCGCCCGAAAGGCGGAGCAATGCGCGGTCGGCGAGGGTGGTCGCGGGCATGACGCGAAGGTAGGGAGGCGCGACAGCCAAGGGAAGCCGCGTGCCCGACAGTCTCACCCTCCGCCGCCCCGACGACTGGCACGTCCACCTGCGCGACGGCGACATGCTGCGGGCCGTCGCGCCCTACACCGCGCGCCAGTTTGCGCGTGCGATCGTGATGCCCAACCTCGCGCCGCCCGTGACCGACGTCGAAGCCGCTATCGCCTATCGCGAACGCATCATCGCCGCGCTCCCCGAGGACGCGGAATTCACCCCGCTGATGACCTGCTACCTCACCGACGCGACCGATCCGGACAGGCTCGCCGAGGGCCATGCGCGCGGCGTGTTCACCGCCGCCAAGCTCTATCCCGCGCACGCGACGACCAATTCGGCCGAGGGCGTCACCGATGTCGCCAACATCCGCGCCGCGCTCGAATGCATGCAGGCGATCGGCATGCCGCTGCTCGTCCACGGCGAGGTCACCGATCCCGAGATCGACATGTTCGACCGCGAGGCCGTGTTCATCGACCGCATCCTTGCGCCGCTGATCCGCGATCTTCCCGACCTCCGCATCGTACTCGAGCACATCACCACCGCCGAAGCCGCGGCGTTCGTCGCCCAGTCCGGCCCCAATCTCGCGGCGACGATCACCCCGCACCATCTCCACATCAACCGCAACGCGCTGTTCGCCGGCGGCATCCGCCCCCACGCCTATTGCCTCCCCGTCGCCAAGCGCGAGCGCCACCGGCTCGCGGTCCGCGCCGCCGCCGTCTCGGGCTCGCCCAAATTCTTCCTCGGCACCGACAGCGCGCCGCATGCGCGCGAGACCAAGGAAAGCGCATGCGGCTGCGCGGGTATCTTCAACGCGCCCTTCGCGCTCGAAAGCTACGCGGCGGCGTTCGATGAGGAAGGCGCGCTCGACCGACTCGAAGCCTTCGCCTCCGAGCACGGCCCCCGCTTCTACGGCCTGCCGCTCAATGAGGGCACGGTGACGCTCCGGCGGGAGGGGGTCGCGGTGCCCAACGAGATAGCCGGACTAGTGCCCTTCCATGCAAACGAGACCTTAGGTTGGAGGCTTGAAGCCTTTCCCCTTTAGGGGGAGTCGAGTTAGGCCACGCTCCGCGCCACCTTCCGCTCGGCCTGCGCCGCGCGCAGGCTGTCGGCGGTGAACAGCAGCAACCCCGCCCAGATCAGGGCGAAGCAGGCGATCCGCGCGGCGCTGAGCGGCTCGCCGAACACGAACGCGCCGATCGCGAACTGGAGGCTCGGCGCGACATATTGGAGCAGTCCGAGCGTCGAGAGCTTGAGCCGCCGCGCCGCCGCCGCGAACAGCAGCATGGGCAGCGCGGTCACCGCCGCGCCGAGGATGAGCAGCGCGTCGGTCCCCGCATCGGCCCCGAAGCCCATCTCGCCCCGGCTCGCCACCCAGGCGATCCAGCCGAGCGAGGGCGCGAACAGCACCGCCGTCTCGATCGTCAGCCCCTGGATCGCCGTCACCGGCGTAACCTTGCGGACGAGCCCATAGGTCCCGAACGACAGCGCGAGCGTGATGCTGATCCACAGCGTGTCGAGCGCGCCGGTCGCGAGCACCGCGACCCCGGCCCCGGCGAGCGTGATCGCGGCGAGCTGCCAGCGCCGCAGCCGCTCCTTGAGCACGACCACCCCGAGCAGAACGCTGACCAGCGGATTGAGGAAATAGCCGAGGCTCGCCGCGAGAATCTGCTCGTGGATCACTGCCCAGATGTAGATCGTCCAGTTGATCGCGATCAGCACCGAGGAGAGCGCGAGCGCGCGCATGATCGCCGGATCGCGCAGCGCGGCGAGCAGCCCGCCGAGCTGGCGCGCGAAAAGGACCAGCACGAGCAGCAGCGGCAGCGCCCAGGCGATCCGGTGCGCGACGATCTCGAACGCGCCGACATGGTCGAGCAGCTTGAAATAGAGCGGCACGACGCCCCAGAACAGATAGGCGGAAAGCCCGAAGCCGAATCCCGCTCGCGTCTGGCGTTCCTCGTCGCTCATGCCGGGGAGATAGGTGCGCGGGGGCGGCCGCGCGATGGGGGATTTGCTTATCGTCGAACAAGGTCAGCTTATGGGCTGGGGGCACCGTCCAGACTCCCCTCCCTGAAAGAGCGCCGGGTCGGCCATGCCCCCGGCATGGCCTGAACAGCGCGGGGCGCTGTTCACCCGGTGCTGGCCGGGGGTGGGTTTCTCTCCGCTGGCCTTGTCCCCGCGACTTGGGCGCAGCACGATAGAAACCACCCCTAACCCCTCCCTTCCAAGGAGGGAGAAAGTGGCGGCGTCGCGCTTCTCCGCGCCTCCGCGCCTCCGCGCTAACCCAAAATTGCCCCTTGACAAATAGGAACGCATTTGGTTATGTTCGCGGATGAGGAAGAACCTCCAACGTGCGACTTCAGTCGAGCCCGCCGCCCCTTCCTTCCTCCCCGTCCCCGTCCGTCCTCGCGCGGACGGCTGGACGGGCGACAAGCAGATCGAATTCATCGAGACGCTCGCCGACACCGGCAACGTCCGCGCCGCCGCCGCCGCGGTCGGCATGACCGAGCAGAGCGCGCATCGTCTGCGGCGGCGCGCCGACGCCGACTCGTTCGACGCCGCCTGGGAGGCCGCGCTCGAGACGGGGCTTGGCCGTCTCGTCGCGATCGGGCTCGAGCGAGCGGTCGAGGGAAGCTTCAAGCGCACCTATTATCATGGCGAGCTCGTCGACGAGCAGGTCGTCCATTCCGAAAAGCTGCTCATCTGGCTGCTTGAGAACGGCCGCGCCGCGCTCGGCCGCACAAAGGAGCGGCGGAAGGTCGCCGATGACTGGGAAGGCGCGATGGTCGCGATCGGGCAATGCGCGGATAGCGAGAGCCGCTTCAGATTTTGGCTCGATGAGTTCGGCCACTGGGTGACCAACTATCCCCCGCCGGCGGATTTCGGAGAGCTGTTCGAGCAGGGTCGGCCCGGCCAGCGCGATTATTATCGCGTGCTCACCCCCGAGGAGGAAGCGGCGCACGAAGCGCGCATCGGCTGTTGCGGGGACGACGGCAGCGGGGAGCGCGACGCCTGGTTCGGTTTCGCCGGCGGATGAGCGCGCGCGCAACCGCTGATCGCGCGGCTCGATCAAGCTCGCCCGAAAGATCGAGCGGATTTTTCCCGTCGCCGAACCTTACGAACCTTCGGGGACACCGGGGGCACCCTATTGGGTGTCCCCCATCCCAGCCCTCCGAGCGCGGACAGCCAATAGGCTGTCACCGCCCCTCAAAAAGGCACCCAGTCCTGCTCGCGGCTGAACTTCATATAGCCAAGGTTCGCGCCGAGCCTGAGCCCCGCGCCGAGCCGGATCGGTATCAGCACCTTGTCGCCCGATCGCATGTAGCTCGCGGTGAGCCCGCCGATGAAATAGGCGTCGCCCTCGACCGCGGGGAAGCGCTGGAACAGTTCGTCGGTGTCGTGGAGGTTGTAGACCAGCACGAAGGTCTGCGCGGCGTTGCCGCCGAAGTCGAAGCCGATCGAGGGCCCCGTCCAATAGACCGGCATCTGCCCCTCGAGGCGGTGGTGGAGCGTGCCCGACCCGTAGCGCACTCCGAGAACGAAGGCGCCACCCGCCTCGCGGCCGACGATATAGCCGTTGGGCTCGCCCTGCTCGGCGAGGATGCGCTCGATCATCCGCGCGAGCCCCTCGGCGCCGTCGCCGAACACGCCCGAGCCTGCGGCGATGAGGTCATCCTCCTGATAGGTGTCGGGCTCGCCCGGCGCGGGCGCGGCGAGCGTTCCGGTCGCGTCCGAATAGGCGGGGCTCTCGTTACCCGGCGCATCGGGCTGGACATAATCGGGGGTCTCGCCGCCGCTATAGGCGGGCGCCTCGGCCGGGGGCTGCTCGGAAACGGTAACGTCGGGCTCGGCATATTGATCGGTGGTCGACCCGCCCCCGCCGTAATAGCTCGAATCGGAGACCGGCGCCTCGCCCTGCTGCATCGCCGCGTCGGGATCGACCGAGGAGATTTGCGCCGCCGCCGCGCTCAGCGGCATCACCGCGAGCGCGAAAGCGGCCGCGAACCTGGTGAAGGATTTGCCAGCCATCGAATTGCTCCCCCTTTAAAGCACGGATTTCCGCGCGGGGCAGCGTAGGGCCGGCCATGATGAGCGCGCAATGAATCGCGGGACGAGCCGAGTCGATATCGCGCCGAAGCGAATCGGATCGCGCTGAAATGGCGTGAAAAGCATCGCGGCGACGCCGATGTGGCGGCGCGGGCCCTCGCTTGATCGCCTAGCGGGGCGCGGCTATACGCCCGCTTCGGCCGATCAGGGACGCGTGGGTGAGTGGCTGAAACCACCGGTTTGCTAAACCGGCGTACGGGTTAATTCCGTACCGAGGGTTCGAATCCCTCCGCGTCCGCCACCTAGTCTCGCCCTTTGGAGAGAATTCGCGCCTTGGGCGGGAAAGCGCGCACTTTTGCGGCTTTCAGCGGCGTTGCCCGTATCGTGGAGAGCCCCACCGGCTCGTTCACTGCCCAAATCTCGTGGCCTTTCTCCCCGGCGTTTGCGCGCAGTACGGTCTTCGCGGAGAAGGGCTGCGCCCGCGGCATCGCAAGCCTGGGCCGATCGTACCCGGTCGTGCGCTATCCCTTGCTCGGTGGCAGCCTCAACCTCTTTCTGGGCGGACATGACGAGGATGCGGGCGAGTTCTCGCCCGACTTTCTGACCTTGCTCCCCCGTTCAGCGACGTGCATCGGCTAGGCCGCGGGCAGGAACCGCTCTGCTTGATGCGTCCATAGTGCGGCAATCGCATCAGGTGCCTTGAGCGCGGCACCATCATTATCAGCCCGCTGCCGCCCCTCGAGAATGGCCTCGACCACCTCGGGCGCGAGGAATGCCAGCCTGACGACGCGCGTTATATAGGACTCGGCAACGCCCTCCTGTCGAGCCAGCTTGTTACATCGAGCTGACCCTCGGCCAGCATGCTCCACCATTTGCGCGCCCTCACGATGAGCCTCACCAGCGTCGGATCGGCCGCTGCTGCGCCCGCCGCCGCCGAGCCATCGGTCGATATCAGCCTAACCGCCCTCCATGTTCGGGTCAGCCGCATTGGCGCGATCAGCGTGAGCACCGTATCCGGCAGTCCATCCGACCCCATGCCCAGCTGTTCGGCAAGGTGGGCGGTCGACATATCGATCTCCACGCTGCCCTCCAGGACACGAAGCTGGGCGACGAGTTCGGAGAGATTCCGACGGCTTCGCTGCCGCATCGCTCTCGCGATCTCGGCACATCGTTCGCTGATCCGCGCGATCGACGTCGCGGTCAGCGTGATCTGCATTCGCGCCGCGAGTACGATGGGATTGTCGAACAGCTCCGCGACCTGTTCCGCGACAGCCGCCTCGATTTCTTTCGCCGGCAACCGGATGCCGGCTCGCTCGTCCGCGCTGCCATGCTGGAGCGCCCTGCTCACATAGTAGCGATAACGGACGTTGCCCTTGCACGCATGGGCGGCGACCAAAGGCTCTCCGGCCTGATCGACGATCAACCCCGCGAGCAAACTCCTGTGCGGCGTCGTTGCCGTTCGCCGCCCCCTGACATGCTCAGCCAGCTGCTCCTGCACACGCTGCCACGTAGGCCGGTCGATGATCGGCGGATGCTGTCTGAACTTCGGCGTCGACTTCGCACTGGCTGCCCACACCAACGATTAGGTGTTCGACCACCACAAGCTAGTGCGCCGGCTATTCGCGCTCGCGGACCAGCGGCTCGAGCGGGCTGCAGTCGATGCCGCACGCGGTGAGGCCGCAGCGTGGCGCGGGGGTCCGACCAGCGCCGTGTCTTCCCACAGCAGCGATGAACCAACGAATGGTTCAAGCGAGCGCACGAGGTCGATTCCGCTTCGCGAGTGGCCTAGGCTCTGCGGCTGAATGATAAATGCCCGGTTGAGCAAGTTTCATGAAAAGCTTGACAATATCGCCGGCGGCGATATGCCTTGATCTTCCGAGTCGCCGCCTGATTTGGGGTCGCAGACGGTGGGTCAAGTCCGTCAAAGTTAAAATCCCGACCGCTTGCGTCGGCGTCGTGCCCGCTTGTCCTGGCGGCGGGGTGATGATCCGCGCGCATTCGGCCGCGAAGAGCGGGAAATAGCATGGCAAGGGCGCGCACGTCCGATCGACCGGTATCGGCTCGCGCCGAGGTCGGGCGAAGCGGCGGCGACTCGCTGCCGCGGACCAACGGCGCATCCCTCACCTTACCCAAGGGCGGCGGCGCCATTCGCGGCATCGGCGAAAAGTTCTCCGCCAATCCGGTTACGGGCACGGGCTCGATGACGATCCCGATCGCGACCAGTCCCGGACGTTCGGATTTCGGGCCGAAGCTCGCGCTTGCTTACGACTCTGGCGCGGGAAACGGTCCTTTTGGGCTGGGGTGGGCGCTGTCGCTGCCGGCCATCACGCGAAAGACCGCGCAGGGCCTGCCGCGCTACCGCGACGCGGAGGAATCGGACGATTTCATCCTGTCGGATGCGGAGGAGCTCGTCCCGATCCTGCTGGCCGACGGCACGAGGCATCACGATCCCGCCGTCGCACCGGGCTTCACGGTTCGGCGCTATCGCCCGCGAATCGACACGCTGTACGCCCGGATCGAGCGTTGGACCCGCGACAGTGACGGGGACACGCATTGGCGGTCTCTCTCCAGAGACAATATTCTGACGATCTATGGTGGCGATCAGGAATCGCGGATCGCCGATCCGGCCGATCCCGCGCGAATATTTTCCTGGCTCATCTGCGAGACGCGCGACGATCGCGGCAACGCAATCCTCTACCGGTACAAGGCGGACGACGGCACCGGGCTCGATCTCGCGCGGCCGAGCGAACGCAACCGGGGTCCCGCCGGCGACCCGCGCCGCGCGGTCAACCGCTACGTTAAGCGCATCCTCTACGGCAATCGCCAGCCGCTGCTGACCGCCGCGGGCGCACGGCCGCATTTCCTTGGCGCGCTGCCCGCGGCCCAGCTGAGCGCCGTCGAATGGATGTTCGAAACGGTCTTCGATTATGGCGAGCACGACCCGGTCTCGCCGACCAGCGCCGAACAGTCGCCGTGGCCGCTACGCTTCGACCTGTTCGCCTCGCATCGCGCGGGGTTCGAAGTGCGGACGACGCGACTGTGCCGCCGCGTGTTGATGGTCCACCACATCCCGGACATCGCCGGCGGCGACCCCGGCTATGACGGCGTCGTCCGCTCGACCGAATTCTCGTACCTTCACGACGCTCAGCCGCCGGACTCCGGCCTGCCGGGATACGCCATGCTTGTCGGCATAACCCAGGCGGGCTGGCGCCGACAGACGGGCGGCGGCTATCTTCGCCGGAGCCTGCCGCCCGTCGAGTTCGAATACAGCCTACCAAGAGTCGAAACAGCGGTGCGGGAGGTCGACCCCGAGAGCGCCGAAAACCTTCCCGCAGGCGTAGACGGTGCCCGCTATCGCTGGGTCGACCTCCACGGCGAGGGCATCGCGGGCGCCTTTTCGGAACAGGGAAAGGCTTGGCATTATAAACGTAACCTCAGTCCGCTCACTCCGGGCGCGGTGACGCTCGCGCCGCTCGAATGCGTCGCGGCCCGACCAAACCTGTCGGTGGAAGGGGGCGCGCAATTTCTCGACCTCGCGGGCGACGGACTGCCTGATCTCGTCATGCTGCGCGGCACGTCCAGCGGTTTCCACGAACATGACGACGCTGAGGGATGGACGAATTTCAAGGCTTTCGAGGGACAGCTGGCCGGCGACGTGCGCGATCCCAACGCGCGATTCATCGACCTGACCGGCGACGGCGCCGCCGATCTCCTGATCACGGAGGACGATAGGCTCGTCTGGCTCGAGGCCTCGGGCGAGACGGGGTTCGGTGAAGCGCGGCGCGTCATCCTGCCGCGGAGCGACGATGACGGGCCTCGCCTTGTTTTCGCCGATCCGGAGCAAGCCATCCACCTCGCGGACTTCAGCGGAGACGGGCTCCAGGACATTGTCCGCATTCGCAACGGCGAGATCTGCTATTGGCCCAACCTCGGCTACGGCCGCTTCGGCGCGAAGATCGCGATGAATGACGCGCCCCACCTCGACCGCGGCGATCAGCTCGCGCCGAACCGGGTAGTGCTCGCCGATATCGACGGTTCGGGCACCACCGACCTCATCTACCTGCACGGTGAGGGGGTTCGCCTCTACTTTAATCTTTCGGGCAACGGGTGGAGCGCCGCGCACGAACTCGCCGTGGCCCCGCCAGTCGACAACGCCGCCGCCGTCGCGGTCGCGGACCTCCTCGGCAACGGCACGGCGAGCCTGGTGTGGTCCTCGCCGCTGCCGGCCGCGGCGCGGCGGCCGATCCGATTCGTCAGCCTGATGGGCGATGTGAAGCCCCATTTGCTGGTCAGGACGGTCAACAATCTCGGCGCGGAGACCGTGGTGCGCTACGCGCCGTCGACAAAATTCTATCTGGCCGACAGGCGCGACGGCGCGCCCTGGCTGACGCGCCTGCCTTTCCCGGTGCATGTCGTTGAACAGGCCGAAACCCACGATCGGATCGCGCGCAGCCGTTTCGTCACCCGCTATGCCTATCACCACGGCTATTTCGACGGCGTCGAGCGCGAATTCCGCGGCTTCGCCATGGTCGAGCAATGGGACGGCGAGGAGTTCGCGACGGCCTCCGGCGTCGCCCCGGCCGCGAACGAGCACGCCCCCTCGTTCGTCCCACCCGTCCACACCAAGAGCTGGTTCCATACCGGTGCCTGGCTCGGCCGCGACGCGCGCTCGGCCTTTTTCGCGGGGTTGCTGAGCACGGCGCACCGGGACGAATATTATCGCGAGCCGGGGTTGAGCGACGCCCAGGCGCGGCTGTTGCTACTCGACGATTCGATTCTGCCGGCGGGACTTTCGATCGCCGAAGAGCGCGAAGCGGCGCGCGCTTTAAAAGGCGCGCTGCTCCGCCAGGAAATCTACGCGGACGACGGAACCGCGAAAGCGCCGCATCCCTATACCGTCACCGAGCAGAATCTGCGCGTGGTCATGGCGCAGGGCAGCGGCGTCAATCGCCATGCCGTGTTCACCACCCACGCCAACGAGGCGGTCTCCTTCCACTATGAGCGCAACCCGACGGATCCGCGTGTGCAGCATGTCCTCACGCTCGACGTCGATGCGTTTGGCAATGTGCACAAGCAGGCCGCAGTCAACTATCCGCGCCGCCAACCCGATGCGAGCCTCCCGCTCGCGGCGGATCGGGCGAAGCAGGCCGAGTTCGCGATCCTCTACGCGGAGTATGGCTTCACGAATGCAATCGACAGCGCGTCGGACCGGCTCAATCCGCAGCCGTGCCAAGAACGGTCCTATGAGCTGACCGGCTATGGATCGACCGGTCCGGGCGGATGGTTTCGTCCCGCGGATTTCGTGACCGCTGGCGGGAGCGGGCCGGCGCTCCTGTTCGACAGCGAAATCGATTATGGCGAGTCACCGACCACCGGTCGTCAGCGACGTTTGGTCGAGCACGGCCGCACGCTGTTTCGCCGCGACGACCTCAGCGCGCTGCTGCCTCTCGGGCAGGTGGAGGCGCGCGCGCTGGCGGGCGAAACCTACAAGCTCGCCTATTCCGCGGCGCTCATTGCCCAGCTCTTCGCGCGCAACGGAACGCCCCTGCTCGCCGATTTCGCTTCCGTGCTGGGCGGGAGCGGCGGCTATGCCCGCAGCCAGACGCTCAAGGCCGACGGTCGCTTCCCGGCCGCCGACGCGGACGATCTGTGGTGGATACCGTCGGGGCGCGGCTTCCTCTCGCCGGGCGCGAACGACAGCGCGGCGGCAGAACTCGCCTATGCGCGCCAGCATTTTTTCCTGCTCCTCCGCGCGCGCGACCCCTTTCACACGAACGCCGCGAGCACCGAAAGCCTCGTTCTCTACGACGCGCACGACCTGCTCAAGGTCGAAGCGCGCGATGCCGCAGGAAATCGGTCCACGGTTGGCGCGCGTCTCGCCGACGGAACGCGCGATCCCGCCCAGCCCGGCAACGACTATCGCGTTCTCCAGCCCTGCTGCCTGAGCGACGCGAACCGCAACCGGACGCAGGTTAGCTTCGATGCGCTGGGCCTCGTCGTCGGCGCCGCCATCCGCGGCAAGCCCGAGGATAGCCTCGGCGACAGGCTCGACGGCTTCGTCGCCGACCTGTCCGACGCGGAGATTGCCGCGCATGTCGCCGATCCGCTCGCGGCTCCCGGCGTGATCCTCAAGCGCGCTTCAACGCGTATGGTTTATGACCTGTTCGCCTATCATCGCACGCGCGCGCAGCCGCACCCGGATCCGGTCGCCGTCCACAGCATGACGCGCGAGATTCACGACGCCGACACCGAACCCGGCGTGACGCCTCCGATGCAGCATTCGGTATCCTATTCGGACGGATTCGGGCGCGAGATCCAGCGCAAGCTGCGCGTCGAGCCGGGCCCGGTCAGCGATGGCGGCCCGATTCTCTCGCCGCGGTGGGTGGCGACGGGCTGGGTGATCAACAACAACAAGGGCAAGCCGGTTCGGCAGTACGAGCCGTTGTTTTGCGCGGGGCACGGCTTTGAGTTCGGCGCGCTGGCCGGAGTGAGCCCGGTGATATTCTACGATCCTGTCGGCCGGGTCATCGCCACGCTGCATCCCAATGCGACTTACCAGAAATCGGTGTTCGATGGCTGGAGGCAGGCGGTCTGGGACGTCAACGATACGATCCTACTCGATCCGCGCACCGATTCCGACGTCGCCGCCTACACCGCCGCGCATTTCGCCGATCCCGCGCAGGCGGGCTGGCAGGGTTGGCGCGCGCGGCGTCAGAGCGGCGACCTGGGGCCGGTCGAGCAGGACAGCGCGGCCAAAGCGGCGGCGCACGGCGGAACGCCTACCCTGATCCACCTCGATGCGCTCGGCCGGCCCTTCCTGACGATCGTCGACAACGGACCCGACCCGGCCCAGCCCGGCGCCAAGCTGCTCTTCACCAGCCGCGGCGAGCTCGACATCGAGGGCAACGAGCGCGCGGTCCGCGACTCCATCGTCCAGGCGGGCGATGCCGAAGGACGCATCGTCGCCCGCTACGGCTATGACATGCTCGGCAGCCGCGTCCGCCAGGAGAGCCTCGACGCGGGCGCGCGCTGGCTGCTCAACGACGCGGGCGGACACGTGCTGCGAACCTGGGACGACCGCGGGCAGGAGTTCGCCACCGACTATGACGTGCTCCGCCGGCCGCTGCGGACGACCGTCCGGGGCGCCGATCCCGCCGCTCCCGCCGCGGCGGTAGTCACCGACAGGTTCGTCTATGGGGACCAGCATCCGCAAGGCGAGGCGCTGAACCTGCGCGGCTCGCTTTACCTCCACCTCGACCAGGCCGGATCGGCGGCGACCGACGCGCGCGATTTCAAGGGCAATGTGCTGCGCGCGACGCGGCGGCTTACGGCGGGCGCGCGCTATCGCGCGGCGATCGACTGGACCGCGGCCGAAGCCGATC
>JACMKH010000114.1 GCA_014380205.1 Sphingomonadaceae bacterium | reverse complement strand
GTGGAACTGGAACTGCAGGATGCGCGCGAGGAAGTAGCGCGTGTAAGGCGTGTTGCCCGGCACGTGGTATTTCGCGCCCGCGTCGAAGTTGTCCTCGCCGCGCTCGACCGCGGGCGTGACGCCCTGGTATTTGCGGTGCAGGGCCCACCACGACTTGTTGTAGTCGGCCGGCGCGATCGAGCCGTCGAAAATGCCCCAGCGATAGCGATCGACGAGCAGCCCGAACGGCAGGAAGGCGACCTTGTCCATCGCCTGGCGCAGCAGCAGGCCGATGTCCTTGTCGGCCGACGGCACCTTGCTGCGGTCGAGAAGCCCGATCTGGACCAGATATTCGGGCGTCACCGACAAGGCGATCATGTCGCCGATCGCCTCGTGGAAGCCGTCATTGGCGCTGTCGAGATAGAGGAAGGGCTGCCGGTTGTAGGCTCGCTGGTAATAATTGTGGCCGAGCTCGTGGTGCACCGTGACGAAATCGTCGGCGTTGACCCGGGTGCACATCTTGATGCGCAGATCCTCGACATTGTCGACGTCCCAGGCCGAGGCGTGGCAGATCACCTCGCGATCCCTGGGCTGGGTGATCATCGAGCGCTCCCAGAAGGTCGCGGGCAGCGGCGCGAAGCCGAGCGAGCTGAAGAAGCTCTCGCCCTGGCGGACGATCCTCTCGGGCGTGTATCGGGCCCGCTCGAGCAACTGCGTCAGATCGTAGGGCGCGGCGCCGCGCGTGCGGGGTGCGACCACGTCGTAGATATTGCCCCATTCCTGCGCCCAGAGATTGCCGAGCAGGTCGGCGCGGATCGGGCCGGTGGCGGGCTGGACGCTGTCGCCGTATGTGCGGTTGAGGCCGGCGCGCGCAAAGCAGTGAATCTCCTCGTAGAGCGGCCGCACCTCGGTCCACAGCCGCTCGGTCAGGGCCGCGAACTCCTCGGGAGTCATGTCGTATTTGGAGCGCCACATGGCGCCAGTGTCGGGGAAGCCGAGCTCTCGCGCGCCTTCGTTCGAAATCTCGGTCATCCGAGCATATTGAGGGCGCATCGGCGCGCCGACATTGTTGTTCCAGCTCGTCCACATCTCCTGCAGATGGGCCGGGTTGCGGACAGTGCCCATCCGCGCCTCGATCTCGTTCCCGGTCAGCGTCTCGCCGTTCATCGTGCCGCGGCCACGGCCATATTGCGACTGGAGGTCGGTCGAGATCCGGTTCAGCTCGGCCGCAGCGCCGGGCGTGGTCGGCGCGGGCAGGATCAGCGCGCCGCGCAGGATGTTGAGCTTGCGGCGCGTTTCGGGGCTGAGGCCCGGGGCGTTCGCGTAGCGCGCCGCCTCGTTGGCGAAGCGCACGCCCATCTCGGTGCCGATCGTGCCGAAATGAGCGGCGAGCGCGTCGGTATCCTGGGTGATGTAGGTCGCGTTCACCCATTGCGCGCGGTTGCTGATCGCGCTGAACTCGGCAAGCTCGCGCTCCGCCCGCGCGACAAAGGCGTCGGCCTGCGCGGCGGTCGGGGCAGCGCCGTC
>JACMKH010000113.1 GCA_014380205.1 Sphingomonadaceae bacterium | reverse complement strand
GGGGGGCGAGGCGGCGGCGCTGACGCGATCGGGGCGGCAGGTGGCCCGGGCGGTGCGGGGGGCACTCGAGCGGGCTTAGCTCAGCTGGGGCGTCGCCGGGCAACCTTCCAAGCCTTGTAGAAAAGGAAGCTCGCCAGAAGGAGCGGCGCAACACCGAAGGCCAAGACGACCCCCCAGTAGGTCACCAATGCATCAGGCGCATACCAGACAATAAACGGTAACGCCCAAACGACCGGATTCATCAGGAAGCCCCAGCCCAAGTTCCGCAGAAATTCCACGTGTCTTCTGTGAGTCCGCTCTCGATGAAAGCGCGTCCAAATGTCACGATCGACTTCCCGACCCCGCCCATCCAAAACTCGCACGTCGCGGACGCCGCAGAGACGCATGTCGGCGGCTTTGGCGGCGGCGGAGGCGAACGCGCGGCGCTTGGCGGACACGACCCGATCATCGCGCAAACCCCTGATCTCGTAGGCCATTCGCATCAGCTACAATTCTACAGGGACATCATCAATGGGACATTGGCTCGCGAAGGCCGGCGACGCGCTTGTGTTCGCCCATATCAGACGTTTCGATCCGCGGTTCTGGACGGTCAATTTTCCGCGGCCGATGATGGCTTCGGTGGTAACGACCGGGCCAACAGCACTGCGGGTCGACGCGGTGTTTTATCGCGAGGACGATCTCGCGGGGTTGATCTGGGAGGCGGAGGATCGGCTCGATCATCCGTTGATCGCCTATGCGACGCGGCGCGATTTTCGTGGATGCCGGCTGAGCTTTCGCTGGCAATCGAGCGGGGTGTGCGCGCTCGACCTGACCGACGGGCCGACTTTGACGATCGAGGGGCGCGATGCGCTCGGGGCGGCGCGGACCTGGTATGTGCGGTTGTGGAACTATGCGGAGGGGACGGCCGAAGACGCGATCGTCAGCCTTGACTTCGGGGCGATCGATGGCGGGTTCCTGCTGCCGGACGAGGCCGATCCGGTGTGGGCGGGGGATGTCGACCGGATGTTCGTCTCGCTGGTCGCGCCGGGCTACACGGGCGAGGACGCGCCGCTCGCGGCGGCGGCCGAGGGCTGGGTCGAGATCAGCGATATGGCCTGCGAGGGGCCGGGATCGACGATCCCGATCGGCGACGCGATGCTCCCCGCGCACGGGCTGAGGATCGCGACGGGGTACGACGACTGCTATAACCAGACGCCCGCGCGCGTGCTGAGGAACGCGCTCCACCTCGGCTACCGCGACGTGATCAACCATTATGTCGGGATGAGCCATTATTACCGGCTCGACGACGGGCTGGCGACTGAGGCGGGCGGAGCGCTCAACGCGCCGTGCACGGCGTGGCACGCGGATTTCGCGGCGCGGGGGCAGGCGCTGGGGTATGACATCGTCGTCTCGCTTTCGTACGAGCTGCTCGACGAGGTCTGCCCCGAGGACTGGAAGCAACGCGACGAGGCGGGACTGCCCGCGCTGACTGGATGGGTTCCGCCCTCGTCCTTGCTCTCGCCCGCCAACGCGGCGGCGATGGGGTACCTCGAAGAGGTCGCGTTGGCGTTCGTCGCCATCGTCGAGGCGGCGGGGCTGCCCGTGCGCTTCCAGATCGGCGAGCCCTGGTGGTGGATCTTTCCCGACGGGACGGGGCGGATTTGCCTTTACGACGATGCGGCGGTCGCGGCGTTCGGGCCGAGCCTCCGGTCGATTCCCGATGTTCGCGGCGCGCTCGATCCGGGGCAGATCGCGATGCTCGATCTGGCAGGCGAGATGCTCGCAGATTCGACGGCGGCGCTCGCCGACGCGGTTCGCGGCGCCGCGCCCGAGGCCGATCTGCTGCTGCTCGTCTATCTGCCGACAGTGCTCGACGCCGAGGCGCCGCACACGCGGCGGGCGAACGTGCCGCTCGGCTGGGCGAGCCCGGCGTTCGATATTCTCCAGCTCGAGGATTACGACTGGACGACCGCGGGGAACAGCGGCGCGACCACGCGCGGGATCGCGGCGATGAGCGCGCGGCTCGGCTATGCGATCGGCGAGCAGCACTATTTCGCGGGGTTCGTGCTCGACGGCGCGGACGCCGGGACGCTTTGGCCGCGAATCGCGGCGGCGGCCGGAGCGGCGCGCGGGCGCGAGACGGCGGAGACGTTCGTTTGGGCGCTGCCGCAGGTCGTCCGCGACGGATTCACCCATTTCGACGAGGGAGAGGGCGCGATGCAGGCGTTCGACGATGTGCCGTTTCCGCTGGCGCTGGGGCGCGAGGCGGTGGCCGCGCCGCAATTCTCGACGGCGGTGGTGACGACCGCCTCGGGCGCCGAGCAGCGCAACAGCGACTGGGCGAACGCGCGGCTACGCTTCGACGCGGGTCCCGGGGTGCGATCGGAGGCCGATGCGGCGGAGCTGATCGGCTTCTTCCGGGCGCGGCGCGGGGCGGCGCGGGGGTTTCGGTTTCGCGATCCGTTCGACGACAGCTCGAACGGGATGACGGGGACGCCGGGGGCGGGGGATCAGCGGCTGGGGACGGGTGACGGGGTCGAGACACGGTTCGCGCTGGTCAAGCGCTATGGCGAGGCGGGCGAGGAGCAGGTGCGGCGGATCACGCGGCCGGTCGCGGGAAGCGTGCGCGTCGCGGTCGATGGCGTCGAGGCTATGACCGGCTGGGCGCTCGAGGAGGGCGGGGTGGTCGCGTTCGACATCGTGCCCCCCGAGGACGCGGAGGTGCGCGCGGGGTTCCGCTTCGACGTGCCAGTGCGCTTCGCCGAGGACCGGCTCGAGGTGAGCCGCGCGACCTTCGGCGCGGGAGAGATGGCGAGCGTGCCGCTGGTCGAGGTGCGGGAGTGATTCATGCTCCCATCGAGACGGGGTCGATCATGCCCCACCATGAGAGCGTCTTGCACGAGACGCGCAGGCGGCGGAGAAGCGCATAAGATTAGCGCGGGGGAAACGACGGGCGTTGCGAGGGAGGTCTGGATGAGGTTTGGGTTGGCCGCGCTGGTCATGCTCCTGCTGGTATCGGGCTGCGGCGGGGATGCGCCTGAGCCCGATGGGGCGCAGGCCGTGCAGCCGCCGATCGGGTTCGAACGGGCGGCGGCGGCGGGGCCGGACGAGGTGCGCCTGATCGCGCATGGCGCGCGGCTGGCGCGGGTGCTCGGATGCCAGGGGTGCCATGGCGCCGATCTGACCGGGCACATCTGGGAGGACGACCCTGATTTCGCGGTGCTTTATACCTCGAACCTGACGCGCGTGCTGCCCGGTTACAGCGACGCCGCGCTCGAGCGCGCGATCCGGCTTGGGGTCCGCGCGGACGGATCGCCGCTGTGGGCGATGCCGTCGGAAATCTTCACGCATCTTGCCGCCGAGGACATGACGGCGCTGACCGCGTATCTTCGCACGCTTCCGCCGGCAGGGGAGGATCATCCGCGCATCGCGATCGGCCCCGCCGGCCGCGCGGCGATCGAGCGCGGCGAGCTCAGGCCGACTCCCGAATATGTCGCCGAGAACCGAGCGCTGGGGCCGCTCGCGCTCGACGGCGGGCACGACCAGGCGCGCTATATGACGCGCGCGACGTGCGCCGAATGCCACAGTATCGATTTGACCGGGGAAGTGGCGACACCGGATAACGATTCGCCGCCGCCCGACCTGATCGTCGTGGGCGCCTATACGCGCGGGCAATTCCATCACCTGCTGCGTACGGGCGAGCCGGTGGGCGAGCGAGAGCTGGAGCTCATGGCCGAGGTCTCGCGCGGGCGCTTCGCGCATTTCACGGACGGCGAGGTTGATGCGATTTACGATTATCTGATCGCGCGGGCTGGGGTTGAGCGGTAGGGCGACGAACGCTGCGGGGGAATTTCCTTTGACTCCCGATGGCGCAGACTGCGCCCTTCCCGCTTGGGGTGATCGCGCCCCATCATGACACCGAATCTCTCATCCAACTTCGCCCGCGAGGGGGAAGGTTTGCGTAGGGAGCGTTATGACCGATTTTTTGCAGCATGAGCTCACCACGATCGCCTTCTTCTGGCGGCTGCGGCGGCGGGATGGGGTCTGTCTTGGGTTCACGACGCACGACCGCGATCTGGCGATCGGTGGGCTGGTGTATCGCGCGGCGCCCGGGATGGCGCCCTCGGCGGTCAGCCTTTCGGACGGGTTCGAGGCGGACACGATGGATGTGGCGGGGGCGCTGACCAGCGACGCCATCACTTCCGCCGATCTCGAGGCGGGGCGATGGGACGCGGCGGAGGTCCGGCTGTTCGTGGTGGACTGGAGCGATCCGGCGGGCGATACGCTGTTCCTCGCGCGCGGCGAGCTGGGCGATGTTTCGACCCAGGACGGCCGGTTCAGCGCCGAGCTGCGCGGACCGGCGGCGCTGCTCGAGCGGCCCGCGATCGAGCTGACCTCGCCCGAATGCCGCGCGCGGTTCGGCGACGAGCGATGCCGGGTCGACCTCGCGGCGCGGACGCGGATCACACGCGTCGCCGAGGTGGTCGATGCACGCACGTTGGTCGTGGAGAGCGCGGCGACGGGGGCCAACGCCTATGGCTATGGGCGGCTGCGCTGGACCGACGGGGCGAATAGCGGGCTGGGGGGCGCGATTCTGCGATCGGTCGGGGCGGAGCTGACCCTGCGCGATCCCGCGGCGTTCGCGGTGGCGGCGGGCGACAGGGTCGAGATCGTCGAGGGGTGCGACAAGCTGTTCGCGACCTGCGCGGCGCGGTTCGCGAACGCAGAGAACTTCCGGGGCGAGCCGCATCTGCCGGGGAACGACCTGCTCACACGCTACCCAGGGGCGGGGTGAGTCAGGGGTTCGGGGATCGGAGAACCGAGATCAGAATGGATGGATGTGGGGCGGCTGCCGTCGCGGCGGCGCGGGCGTGTGTCGGCGCGCGGTTTCGGGCGCAGGGGCGCGATCCGGCGACGGGGCTCGATTGCGTGGGATTGGCGGCGTTCGCGGTTCGCGCGGGCGCGGCGCGGCTGGATGTTCCGAATGGATACAGGCTGCGGGGGAGCGTCGAGCGCGTCGCTGCGGGGCTCGAGGCGCTCGGTTTCGCGCGGGCCCAGGAACTCGCGCCAGGCGATCTCATGGTGATGCGCGCGGGGCCGGGGCAGGGGCATCTCGGAGTTTGGACGGGGACGGGGCTAGTGCATGCCGATGCGCGGCTGCGGCGCGTGGTCGAGACGCCGGGCGCGCCGGGGTGGCCGGTGACGGGGGTGTGGCGATTCGGAAGCGTCGAAGAGGAAGAAGAAGCTGGATTCCCGCGTTCGCGGGAATGACGGATTTGGGCGGGGTGCATCATGGCGACCTTGGTGTTGACGGCGGCTGGCACCGCCTTGGGCGGGCCGATCGGGGGGTTGATCGGGGCGGTTATCGGACAACGCATCGATGGCGCGCTGTTCGGGCCCAAGGGGCGCGAGGTGGGGCAGATCGAGAATCTGGCGGTGCAGACCTCCGCCTATGGGACGCCCATTCCCAAGGTGTTCGGGACGATGCGCGTCGCGGGGACGGTGGTCTGGTCGACCGATCTGATCGAGGACCGGAACCGCGAGGGCGGCGGCAAGGGGCGGCCGGCGACGACGAGCTACAGCTATTCGGCGAGCTTCGCGGTGGCGCTTTCGGGGCGGCCGATCCTCGGCGTGGGGCGAATCTGGGCCGACGGCAAGCTGTTGCGCGGCGAAGCGGGGGACTGGAAGAGCGAGACGGGGTTCCGGCCTCATCTCGGCGGCGAGGACCAGGCGGTCGATCCGCTGATCGCGGCCGCCGAGGACGGCGAGGCGCCGGCGTATCGCGGGATCGCGCTCGCGGTGTTCGAAGGAATGCAGCTCGCCGATTTCGGCAACCGGATTCCCTCGCTGACCTTTGAGGTCACGGCCGACGCGGGCGAGGTGCCGCTCGCGCGGATCGTCGAGGAGCTCAGCGGCGGCGCGGCGGACGCCGAGAGCGCGGCGACGCTCGGCG
>JACMKH010000112.1 GCA_014380205.1 Sphingomonadaceae bacterium | reverse complement strand
CCCCCGCCCGCGCGCGCGGCGGCGGGGCTCGCGCTCGTGCGCGGCTGGATCGAGGAAAAGGCGGGGCGCGATCTCGACGCGCTCGCGCTCAGCCTCGACGACCAGCAGGCCTATGGCGAGACGCTGACCCGGCTGCTCGAGGACTTGGAGCTGATCGACGGCGAGCTCGCGCCCGACGACGAGGCGGGAGAGGAGGACGAGGGCGACGACGCCGACGAGTCGGGCGACGACAAGGAGGGCGACGACGGCGACACCGGCGCCGACGACGCGGTCGATGCGCGCGCCGAGCCGACCGACGACTCGGGCGAGCAGGGCGAAAGCCGCGAGATCGACGACGACCAGATGGCGGACATGAACGCCGACATGGCCGACGAGGGCGAGGAGGGGATGATGCCCGTCCGCCCCAACCGGCCGTTCGGCGATCTCGTCCCGCATTTCGACTATCGCGCCTATACGCACCGCTTCGACGAGGTGGTGGCCGCGTCCGAGCTCTGCGACGAGGACGAGCTCGGAAGGCTGCGCGCCTATCTCGACCAGCAGCTCGTCCATCTCCAGAGCGCGGTGACCAAGCTCGCGAATCGGCTCCAGCGCCGCCTCATGGCGCAGCAATCGCGCTCATGGGAGTTCGACCAGGAGGAGGGGCTGCTCGACGCCGCCCGGCTTAGCCGCGTCGTCGTCAATCCCACCCACTCGCTCTCGTACAAGATCGAGCGCGACACCGATTTCCGCGACACCATCGTCACCCTGCTGATCGACAACTCCGGCTCGATGCGCGGCCGCCCGATCTCGATCGCCGCGATCAGTGCCGACATCCTTGCGCGCACGCTCGAGCGCTGCGGCGTCAAGACAGAAATCCTCGGCTTCACTACGCGCGCGTGGAAGGGTGGCCAGGCGCGCGACCAGTGGCTCGCCGATGGCCGCCCCGCGCGCCCCGGCCGGCTCAACGACCTCCGCCACATCGTCTACAAGCGCGCCGACGAGCCGTGGCGCCGTGCGCGCAAGGGGCTCGGGCGGATGATGCGCGAGGGGCTGTTGAAGGAGAATATCGACGGCGAGGCGCTGCTTTGGGCGCACCACCGGCTGATCGCCCGCCCAGAGGAGCGCCGCATCCTGATGGTCATCTCGGATGGCGCGCCGGTTGACGATTCGACGCTGTCGGTCAATTCGGGGAGCTATCTAGAAAAGCATTTGCGCCAGGTGATCCACTGGATCGAGGCGCGCTCGCCCGTCGAGCTCGTCGCGATCGGCATCGGCCACGACGTCACGCGCTATTATGCGAAGGCGGTGACGATCATGGACGCCGAGCAGCTCGGCGGGACGATGGTCGAGCAGCTCGCGGGGCTGTTCGACGACGATTGAGCACAAAAAAACGGGGGCCGGAGAATTACGCCTCCGGCCCCCTCATCCCCGTTACGCGACGCAGGGATGGTTCACACAAACTGTTGCCGCTTAGCAGTCGCGGTCGATCGCGCGACCGGCGAGCGCGCCGACGCCCGATCCGATGATCGCGCCCGCGACTTCGTCGCCGCGATGGTAGCGGCCGCCGTCGGCGATCTCGGCGCCGAGCAGCCCGCCGGCGATCGCGCCGACGATCGCGCCACCGGTGCCGCGGTCATGGCAGTAGCCGCGCCCGTAATAGGGCCTGCCCGGATAGGCGCGCACGTAATGACGGCGCGCGTAGCGCGGACGGTAATGGCGGTTGCGGTGGACATAGACCGGGACATAGCGCGCGCCATGATAGCCATGCGCGCTCGCGGCGGTCGTCGGCGCGAGGGTCGCGGCGGCGATCAGAACGCCGGCGGCGAGGGTAAGCTTCTTGAACATTTCATATCTCCCTTGACTTCAAAACCGTATCCGGCCCGGGGCCGTCGGCTGAACGCGATGCGCTTCCGACGCCGGCCCTGGTGACAATGCGCTTGTGCCACGGCGGCGGCGAACCGAGGCTGAACGAAGCTGTTGGCTGGCGTTCAGGTTTGGCCCGTGTTTCGCGCGCGCGGCGAAAGGGTTAGGGAGCGCGATGCGCGCCGCGTTTCTGCCACTCGTGCTGTTCTTCACGGCGTCGATCACCCCTCCTGCGATCGTGGATCCGCGGCCCGCGCCCCCGGTCGCCGACACGTTGATCGAGGCAACGCCGATTCCGCTCGACCCCGCGAATCGCTCGGCCGGCCGCATCGGCGCGCTGCGCTGGCTCGGCGGCTGGGAGCTGACCAGCGCGAATCCCGAGTTCGGCGGGATATCGGCGATCGCGTTCGATGCGGGCGCGTTTCTCGCGGTCAGCGACGCGGGCGGGGTCTTCCGATTCGCGCTCGGCGAGGACGGCGCGATTACATCGGCACGCATCCTCATGCTGCCCGATGGACCCGCTCCCGCGCGCGACGGCGCGCCGCGCAAGGAGGATCGCGACGCCGAGGCGATCGTCTTCGCCCCCGATACCCTCCACCTCTGGGTCGCCTTCGAGCGCGCCAACGCGGTCTGGCGCTATTCGGTCCATTTCGAAATCGAGGGCCATGCCGAGCCCGCCGCGATGCGCGGCTGGCCGGTCAACGGCGGGCCCGAGGCGATGGTCCGCCTTCCCGACGGCCGCTTCCTGATCCTTTCGGAGGAGGCGGGATCGGGTCCGGGCACGACCGCGGGGCTGATCTTCGCCGCCGATCCGGTCGAGAGCGACGCGCCGCCGCTGCGCTTCGCCTATGTCGCCCCCGAGGGTTATGTCGCGACCGACGCCGCGGCGCTCCCCGATGGCCGGTTGCTCATCCTCAACCGTCGCTTCAATTTCACCGAAGGCCCATCCGCGATCCTCGCGGTCGCGCCCCTCGACGACCTTCGCGAAGGCGGCCGTCTCGTCCCGCGCCCGATCGCGACACTGCGCGCGCCGCTGACCGTGGACAATATGGAGGCGCTCGCGGTGGGCGTCGAGGACGGGCGCACGATCGTCTGGATCGCCTCGGACGACAATTTCAACCCGCTCCAGCGCACGCTGCTGATGAAGTTCGAGCTGGTGGAATAATCCTCCCCGAGCGGAACTGGGGGAGGATTTCCTAGACCAGGCTCTTGCTTGCCTGCTCGAACACGTCCTTCGACAACTCCGCCGTCGCCAGGATTCGCTCGAGCTCGCCGCGCATGATCGAGGCGCGCGCTTCGTCGAAGCGCCGCCAGCGGCCGAGCGGGGGGAGTAGCCGCGCGGCGGTCTGCGGGTTGATCGCGTCGGCCGCGATGATCGTGTCGGCGAGGAAGCGGTAGCCGCGCCCCGAAGCTTCGTGGAAGCCGCGCTGGTTCGCGGCGAAGGCCCCGGCGAGCGCGCGCAGGCGGTTGGGATTGGCGAGCGTGAAATCGGGGTGGCGCGCGAGCGCCTCGACCGCCGCCGCGGTGTCGCCGCGCGTCGACATCGCCTGGGTCGAGAACCATTTGTCGAGCACGAGCGCGTCGTCGCGCCAGCGGTCGTAGAAAATGTCGAGCGCAGCGACGCGCTCGGGCGCGTCGGTGTTGGCGAGCACGCCGAGCGCGCCTTGGCGGTCGGTCATGTTGTCGGCGCTCTCGAACTGCCCGAAAGCGACGCGTGCCGCGTCGCTCGCACCGCTCGCCGCGATATAGCCGAGCGCGACCAGGCGCAGCCGCCGCAGCCCCTTGGCGGCGGGGGTCAGCT
>JACMKH010000111.1 GCA_014380205.1 Sphingomonadaceae bacterium | reverse complement strand
GAACGGATACGGGTCGGGCGGCGTCGCGATCCCGTCCAACGCGCCGCGCGCGGGCTCGGCCATCCGCCAGAGCAGCACCGCGAGCAGCAGCCCGGGAAGCGCTGCCAGCGCGAAAGCGAACTGCCATCCCCTGAGGCCCAGGGGCGCGCCGCCCTCGGGGTAGAGCCCGTCCCACCAGTCGGCCGCGACGCCGCCGAGGATCAGTGAACAGCCAAGCCCGAGGGCGATCGCCGCCGCGAGCACCGCCATCGCGAGGCCGCGCCGCTCCTTGGGAAAGTGATCGAACACCAGCGAGGTCCCCGCCGGGCCGGTCGCCCCCTCGCCGATGCCGACGCCGAGCCGCGACAGCGCGAGCATCGCGAAACCGTTGGCGAAGGCCGCGAGCCCCGTCGCGCCCGACCAGAAGGCGATCGCGACGCCGAGCAGCCGCGTCCGCACCCAGCCGTCGGCGAGCCTGCCGAGCGGCAGCGAGAACAGCGCGTAGAACAGCGCGAAGACGGTGCCGTAGAGCAGCCCCATCTCGGCGTCGCCGATCTCGAGGTCCGCCTTGATGCGCGGAGCGAGGATCGCGAGGATGTTGCGATCGAGCAGGCTCATCGCGTTGGTCAGCGCGACGAGCGTCAGCGCGTACCAGGCAGCGGAGGTGATGGGGGCGGGGGAGGATGCGCCTTT
The DNA here is from genome assembly GCA_014380205.1 of Sphingomonadaceae bacterium. Lineage (GTDB taxonomy): Bacteria > Pseudomonadota > Alphaproteobacteria > Sphingomonadales > Sphingomonadaceae > Parasphingopyxis. The sequence continues at coordinate 2,475 of JACMKH010000111.1, read as the reverse complement.
GCTCGCCATCAGTTTCTGCTCACAACCCGAACACCCTCTCGGCGTTGGTCTGCATCAGCTTCTTCTTCGCCGCGTCCGAAATCTTGAGCAGGTCGTGCGTCCGCACCTCGTCAGGCACATATTGATACGGATAGTCCATCGCGTACATCACGCGATCCTCGCCGAGCACGTCCATCGCGAAGGTGATCGCGGGGGCCCAGGCCATGCCGCTCGTGGTGATGCACACATTCTCGCGCATATAGCCGAAGATCGATTTGTTGAGCGGCTTCATCCGCTCGTAGCGGCCCGAGCGCACCCCCGCCTGGTGCATGTAATCGATCCGATAGAGCCAATAGGGCAGCGCCTCGCCGCCGTGACCGACGCAGATGGTGAGGTCGGGGTAGCGGTCGAACACGCCGATCGTGATAAGCCGGAGCAGGTGCAGCCCGACCTCGACGCCGAAGCCGAACACCGCGCCGTCGAGCCCCGATTCGACGAACGGGCCGATCATCGAATCGGGCGGCGATTGCGGGTGGATGTAGAGCGGCTGGCCGGCCTCGGCGCAGGCGCGCAGGATGGGGTCGAACTTGGGCTCGTCGAGATATTCGCCCTTGGTATGGCTGTTGACCATCACGCCCTTGAAGCCGAGCTCGGCCTTGCCGCGCGCGATCTCGCGCGCCGACCATTCGGGATCCTGCGGCGCGATCGAGGTCATCCCGACATAGCGGTCGGGGTGGCGCTCGACCGCGGCGGCAAGCGCGTCGTTGGCGCGGCCGCACATCGCCTTGGCCTCGTCGGCCTCGAACACCTGGAAGCCGGGCGCGGTCATCGAGAGGATCGCGACGTCGATTCCGGTCGCGTCCATGTCGGCGATGCGGCGGTCGTCGAGATCGAGCAGCCGCTCGACAATCGTGGTCGCGCGCTCGGAGGGGCTGGTGCCGTAGAAGCCCCACAGCGAGGTCGTGCCGCGATCGGCCTTGCCCTCGCGGACGAGGCGGAGGTAGCCGTCGATCTGCTCGCGCGTCGCGCAGGCTTCCTCGGTCGCGATGCGGAGGTAACCCCGGTCGCCGCCGGTGTTGAGGGGGTGGGTCATTCGCCTCTCCTTTCCGCTTTCATTCCCCCGAAAGCGGGAATCCAGCTTTCTTGGGCTTCGAGGAGAGAAGAAGAAGCTGGATTCCCGCTTTCGCGGGAATGACGGAGTTCAGCTCCTTCCTTCCCCGCTACCCCTCATGCACCGCCTTGGTCACGAGGCACGCCTCGAGGCCCTCGGGCCCGTCCTCATGCCCGTGGCCCGACCATTTCACCCCACCGAAGGGCGCGTCGGCGCCGCCGATCATCGTCGTGTTGATCCCGACCATGCCGCTTTCGATCTCGCGCGCGAGGCGCTTCTGGCGCGCCGAGTCGCGCGTCCAGGCGTAGGCGGCGAGGCCGTAGGGGAGGCGGTTGGCCTCGGCGATCATCGCCTCCTCGCCGACGAACGGGTTGAGGATCGCGACCGGGCCGAACGGCTCCTCGTTCATGATCTCGGCGTCGAGCGGGACCTCGGAGAGCACCGACGGCGCGTAGAAGAAGCCCTTGTTGCCGATCCGCTCGCCGCCCGCGTGGAGCGTCCCGCCCTTTGCCGCAGCGTCGCCGATCAGCCGGTCCATCGCGTCGGGGCGGCGCGAATTGGCCATCGGGCCCATCTGCGTTCCCTCGGCCAGCCCGTTGCCGACCTTGATTGACTTGGCGCGCTCGACGAAGCCGTCGCGGAACGCCTCGAATACGTCCTCCTGGACGATGAAGCGTGTCGGCGAGACGCAGACCTGGCCCGAGTTGCGGTATTTGGCGGGAACCATCGTATCGAGCACGCGGTCGACATCGACATCGTCGAACACGAGCACGGGGCCGTGGCCACCGAGCTCCATCGTCGTGCGCTTCATGTCCTCGGCAGCGAGCTTCATCAGATGCTTGCCGATCACGGTCGAGCCGGTGAAGCTCAGCTTGCGGATGATCGGCGAGCCGAGCAGGTGGCGCGAAACCATGTCGGGCTCCCCGAACACGGCCTGCGCGACCTCGCCGGGCAGTCCCGCGTCGTACAGGCACTGCAGGACGGCGAGCGCCGAGGCGGGCGTCTCCTCGGCCGATTTCATGATCACCGAGCAGCCCGCCGCGATCGGCGCGCCGAGCTTGCGGCCGGGGTTGCCGATCGGGAAGTTCCACGGGCTGAACGCAGCGACGGGGCCGACTGGCTCCTTGGTCACGGTCGAGCGCTGGCCGGCGGGGCGGACCAGCGTGCGGCCGTAGGTGCGCTGGCACTCGCCCGCATAGAAGTTGAAAAGGCCCACGTTCATGAAGACCTCGATCCGCGCCTCGGCGAAGGGCTTGCCCTGCTCGATCGTCGCGATCCTCGCGATCTCGTCGGCGCGTTCGGCCATCAGCCGCGCGGCGCCCTGGAGCACCTGTGCGCGCTCGGCGGGCGCGCTGTCGCGCCAGCGCTTAAAGCCGCGCTGCGCG
>JACMKH010000110.1 GCA_014380205.1 Sphingomonadaceae bacterium | reverse complement strand
TGCCGAGCTCGCGCGCGATCCTGAGCCCGCGCGGTTGCGAGAGCACGGCGAAGGCGCGGCTGTGCGCGCCGGTCGCACTCGACGGCTCCTGCCAGCGGAGCAATTCGTCCTGGCGTACGATCTCGCCGTCGGCCTCCTGGCGGCCGTGGCAGGTCGATCCCGAGCATGAGGCGACGCCGACATGCGTGCGCGCATCGGCCTGCATCGCGGCGGCGTCGGCGGTTTCGGAGCGCGTGATCCCGAGGACCAGGCCGAGCGCGAGCGCGAGGACCGCGAAGGCGATCGTCCAAGCCGCTCTCAACGCCATGCCCTTCCCCTCGACGGCGACGCGCGTGTCGGGCCGGACTATGTTCGCAAGCGGTTGCGGAGGCAACCGGGATTCAGAGCGCCGCGCTCAGCTCCTTGATCTCGTGATTGAGGATGCGGTCGTTGTCCGAATAGTCGATCGGGCAGTCGATCAGCTGGACGCCCTTCGCCGCGAGGCACTCACTTAGCAGCTCCCGGAGATGCTCAGCGCTTTCGACCCGGTGGCCGTGCGCGCCATAGGCCTCGGCGTATTTGACGAAATCGGGGTTGCCGTAGGTCAGCCCCCAGTCCTCGAAGCCCATGTGCGCCTGCTTCCAGCGGATCATGCCGTAGCTGTCGTCGCGCAGGATCAGCACCGTGAGATTGAGCCCGAGGCGGACCGCGGTCTCCATCTCCTGGCTGTTCATCATGAAGCCGCCGTCGCCGCAGATCGCCATCACTTTTCGCGCGGGGTAGAGCATCGCCGACATCATTGCCGAGGGCAGCCCCGCGCCCATCGTCGCGAGCGCGTTGTCGAGCAGCACGGTGTTGGCCTGGCGCGCCCGGTAGGCGCGGGCGAACCAGATTTTGTAGACGCCGTTGTCGAGCGCGATGATCCCGTCCGCCGGCATCGCCTCGCGCACCGCGCGGACCAGCGCGGGCGGGTAGATCGGGCAGCGCATGTCGTCGTCGAGGCTCGCGCTGTGCTCGTCCTCGGCCGCGCGGGCGCGGCGCATCGCGGCGAAATCCCATGCGCCCTGGGGCAGGATGTCCTGCTTGATCTGCCAGATCGCGTTGGCGATGTCGCCGATCACCTCTACCTGCGGAAAATAGACCGGATCGACCTCTGCGGGATTCATCGAGACATGGATCACCTCGGTCCCGCCGCGCTTCATGAAGAAGGGCGGCTTCTCGATCACGTCATGGCCGACGTTGACGATGACATCGGCCGATTCGATCGCGCGATGGACGAAATCGCCCGCCGAAAGCGCCGCGCAGCCCATGAAATGCGGGCTGGTCTCGTCGACCACGCCCTTGCCGAGCTGGGTGGTGACGAAGGGGATGCCGGTCTTCTCGACGAGCTGGGTGAGCATGCGGCTGGTCGAGGTGCGGTTGGCGCCGCCGCCGATGACGAGGATCGGCGATTTGGCCGCCTCGAGCTTCTTGACCGCGGCGTGGACCGCCTTGGCGTCGGCGATCGGGCGGCGCGACAGGCTCGCCGGGATCGGCGTCGCGTCGCTCTCCTCGGCGGCGATGTCCTCGGGGAACTCGATATGGACCGCGCCGGGCTTTTCCTGCTGCGCCAGCCGGAACGCCTCGCGGACGCGCGCAGGGATGTTGTCGGCCGAGGCGAGCTGGTGCGTGTATTTGGTGATCGGCCCCATCATGTCGACGACGTCGAGAATCTGGAAGCGGCCCTGCTTGGATTTCTTGATCGGCTTCTGGCCCGTCACCATGAGCATCGGCATACCGCCGAGATTGGCGTAGGCGGCGGCGGTGACGAGGTTGGTTGCGCCCGGGCCCAGCGTCGCCATGCACACGCCGACCTTGCCGGTATGGCGGCCGTAGGTCGCGGCCATGAAGCCGGCGCCCTGCTCGTGGCGCGTGAGCACGAGCTCGATCGTGGAGCGCGACAGGCTGTCGAGCATGTCGAGATTCTCCTCGCCGGGCACGCCGAACACGCGCTCGACGCCCTCCGCTTCGAGGCACTGGACGAAGAGATCGGATGCCTTGGTCATTTTCCCCCCTCTCCCCTCCGCGGGAGAGGAGCGAAACTGGCGGCTCCGCCGCCTAGTTGCAGCGGAGAGGGTCTCTCCCAGAGCGCGATGCTCGTTCCAGTCCCTCGCCCTCCCAAGCCTGACGGCTTGGGCCCCTTCCTCTCCCCCAAGGGGAGAGCGGTTTCAATAGCCGAGCTTCAAATCCACGACATTCCTGAGCGGCTTCCCCGCGCGATAGCGCGCGAGATTGTCGAGGAACAGCGCCACCGCGCGTTCGAACATCCGCGTCTGAGCGCGGCCCGAAAGATGCATCGTGATCAGCGCATTGGGCGCGGTCCACAATGGATCGTCAGGCGGCAGCGGTTCGGGATCGACGGTGTCGAGAAACGCGCCCGCGATCGTGCCCCAGCTCAGCGCCGAGCGCAGCGCGGCCTGATCGACGAGCGAGCCGCGCGCGATGTTCACGAGCCAGGCGCTGTCCTTCATCGCCTTGAATTCGGCCGCGCCGAGCATCCGCTCGGTCTCGTCGGTGGCGGGCGCGGCGAGGATCACCCAGTCGAATTCGCCGAGCCGCGGCCGCCAGTCGTCGGGGCCGATGACATTGGGCTCACCCGCGGGCGCGCGGCGGACTGCGGTCACCTCGACCTCGAACCCGGAGAGCATTTGCGCGATCCGCTGGCCGATCGCGCCATAGCCGAGGATCAGCGCCTTCGATCCGTAAAGCTCGAGCTTGCCCGGCGCGTCGCCGAGCCATTCGCGCTTGTCGTGCGCGCGGACGATACGGTCGGTGCGCTTGGCCGCGGCGAGCATTCCCATCACCGCATATTCGGCGACCGGGATCGCGTTGATGCCCTTGCCGTTGGTCAGCGTCACGTCGCGCTCGGCGAGCCGATCGAGCGGGAAGCCGTCGAGCCCCGCGTAGATGCTCGTCAGCCAATTGAGCTTCTCGGCCAGCGCGATCGCCTCGGCCATCTTGACCTTGTCGAACATGTCGAGCCAGCCGATCTCGGCCTCGGGCGCGGCGGCGAAGGCCTCCTCCGTGGAGGCGAACCAGCTCACGTCGAGATCGTGAAGCCGCCCGCCGAGCATCGCGCGCGCCATCGCGGGGAGCACGGCCTTCATAGATCGAGCCTCCATTCCCAGCACAACGCATTGCCGTCCATGATCTCCACCCCCGCCGCCGTGAGCTCGTCGCGGATCGCGTCGGCGGCGGGGAAGTTCTTGTCTGCGCGGGCGCGCTCGCGCAAGCCCAGCAGGCGCTCGATTTCAGCCTCGTCGATCGTCGCGGAAGCGGGCCGCGCACGCAAATCGGCGCGGCCCAGCGTCAGCAGATCGAGCCCCAGCACGCGGTCGATCGCGCCGACCGCCGCGAGCCGCT
>JACMKH010000109.1 GCA_014380205.1 Sphingomonadaceae bacterium | reverse complement strand
GCGAGATCGACCAGCGCCCAACCCTCGCCCGCGCGCGCCACTTCCGCGTCATCGCCGCCGAGCAGCCGCGCGGAAAGCGCGAACAGCCGCCCTCCCCGCTCGCGCGCGAAGCGCTTGATGTCGGCGCGTCCGAGCGGGGCATGGAGCAGCGCATGCCAGCCCTCAACCATCGCGCCGATCTCCTCGCCGCCGATCCCGAGCGGCTTCACCAGCGCGTCGATCTCGCGCAGCAGCGGCTCGGCGGGCGCCGCGCCCGCCTCTCGCTCGAGTGCCTCGCGCCACCACAGCAGCCGCATCTCGCCGATCGCCGCCTCGCTCGTCCCCGCGACGATCGCCCCGAAGCGCTCATCAATCCCCCACAGCGCATGCAGTGCCGCGCGCCGCGCGGGCGGCGCGTAGCTCAGCGCGAGCGCGTGCTCGGGATCGGCGAGGGGGTCGGCCATCGCGCGCAACCCATACGCGCAGGGCAAAACACGGCAAACGCCGCATTAACCCTCCCCTTAAGTCCGGCGTTAGGCCGCGACCGCGATAAGCGCCGAGCATCGGGCGAACTCCATTCGCCGATTGGGGCTTGAGACATGATCGGACGCTCACCGGCAAAAGCCAGATCGCGGGGCGGCAGCCTGCTCGCGCGCCTTCGCGCCGACACCGGCGGCAACACGCTCGCGATGGTCGCCGCGGCGATCCTGCCGATCGCGGCGATGATCGGCTCGGGGCTCGATATGAGCCGCGCCTATCTCGCGCAGGCCAAACTCCAGAACGCCTGCGATGCCGGCGCGCTCGCCGCGCGGCGCTTCATGGCGAGCGCGGCGTTCACCGCCGGCGCCGAAGATGAGGGCGAGCGCTTCTTCTATTTCAACTTCCCCGAAGGCACGATGGGCACCGGCGACATCACGCTCGACATCGGCGCGTCGGCGACTAACTCCTCGGTCGTCGAGATCAGCGCGAGCACCGAGGTGCCGACGACGATCATGGCGCTGTTCGGCCAGGACGAAATCCCGATCGCGGTCGAATGCGACGCCGACCAGGATTACGTCAACAACGACATCATGCTCGTGCTCGACGTGACGCTGTCGATGAATTGCCAGGCGGGCGACCTGAACTGCGCGATGCGAACCACCGAGCATACCACATCGCGCCTGCGCCGCCTGCGCGAAGGCGCGGCCGGTCTTTATCGCGCGCTGGAAGGCGCGGCCGGCGTGCGCACGCGCTATGGCTTCATGCCCTATTCGCACGCGGTCAACGTGGGGCGCGACCTCAACGACCTTTGGGTGCGGGAGCCCGCGAGCTACCGGCGGGGCGCTTGCACCTGGCCGACCACCTCCACCTGCGTACTTACCGCCACCTCAGGCACGACCCACAATCTGACGTGGCGGAATACGTGGCGAGGGGGAACCAGCGCCGGCACCCAATGGCAAACGAATGTCAATTCGGGCTGCATCGAGGAGAGGAACTCGATCAGCCAAACAACGATCCTCACAACCGTTTCGCAGAACGATATCAATACCACTTCAACGACCGACGCCACGCGCAAATGGGCGCCCTATGACCCGGCTTGGCAACAGGCCGGAAGGTTCCCTGATGGAACGACCACGAGCGGAACGACCTACCCCACGCTCAATTCATTCTGCCCCCGGCCGGCGCGAAGGCTCGCCACCTACGCCACCGAAGCCGCCTTTCAGGCCGAAATGAACCGGATCGCCGGCTCGCAAACCTACCCCACGGCCAGCCCCTACACGGGCCGGGCGGCGGGAGGATACACCTATCATGACATCGGCATCATCTGGGGCGCGCGCTACCTGTCCTCGACGGGCATGTTCCAGGCGGACAATCCGACGACGTTCAACAACATCCGGGTCGACAAGCACATCGTGTTCCTGACCGACGGCGTGCAGACCGCCGCTGAGACGCCCTATACGTCCTACGCCAACGAGCGCTGGGATCGTCGCCTCGGAAACAGCGGAACACAGCTGGCCCGTCACCAGGCCCGCTTCCTCGCGGCCTGCAGCCGAGCACGCTCGATGGGCATGACGATCTGGGTGATCGCGCTGGATGAACAGGATACCGCCAGCATCAGCCCTTGCGCAACCAGCACCGACCATTTCTACGTCAGCGACGGCAGCGACCTCGAGGAGATCTTCGAGCTGATCGGGCGCGGCATCGGCCGGCTGAGGCTCACGCGATGAACGCGCGGCTTGCCCTCCACCGGCTGGCGCGCGACCAGCGCGGCGCCACGCTCACTGAATTCGGCTTCGTACTCGTTCCGCTCTGCCTCGTGCTGCTCGGATCGCTCGATGTCGGCTACCAGGCCTATGTCCGCTCGGTGGCGCAGGGCGCGCTCAACGAGGTCTCGCGCAGGGCGGCGGTCGAGGATCCGGTGTTCGGCGGCGCGGGCGACACGGTAGAGGAGCAGATTGCCGAGGAGCTCGAAGAGCGCGTCGACGAGATCGCGCGCAACGCGACGTACGATATCCAGACGACCAATTTCTATGAGTTCTCCGGCGTCGGCGATGCGGAGAAGCTGACCACCGACCATAACGAGAACGGCGAATACGACGAGGACGACGAGGATTGCTTCGAGGATTTCAACGAGAACGGCGAATTTGACGAGGATGGGGGCGACGAGGGCGTCGGCGGCGCCGACGATGTCGCCAACTATGTCGCCACCATCACCATGCCGCGCCTGTTTCCGATGGCCGCGCTGTTCGGCTTCTCGGACAATTACACGATCGTCGCGCGCGCCTCGGTTCGCAACCAGCCCTATGCCGATCAGGACGTCCCCCCGACCGTGTGCGGAAACAGCTGAGGCCAGCCATGCCGATAACGATCAAACGCCCGCTCTCGCGGATCTGGTCGCGGACCGAGGGGGTCGCGCTCACCGAGTTCGCCTTCGCGCTGCCGCTGGTGCTCACGCTGACGCTCGGCGGGCTCGAGACCGCGAATTATGCGTTCGCGCACATGCGTATCAGCCAGCTCGCGATGACCACGGCGGACAACGCCGGGCGCGTCAAGAACGTGATCGACGAAGCCAACATCTATGAGGTGTTCGAAGGCGCCGATCTCGTCGGCGAGCAGATCGATTTTACCGAAAACGGCCGCGTGGTGCTTTCCTCGCTGCAGGACAATGGCCTGCCCGCCGGCGCGTCAGGCCAGATGATCAACTGGCAACGATGCTTCGGCGACCTCAATGTCGCGCCCGCCTATGGCGGTCAAGGTCAAGGGCGCTCCAACAACTCGCTGCGCGATGGCATGGGGCCGACAGGGAATAAGATTACCTCGCTGCCCAACACCGCGGTGATGTTCGTCGAGGTCTCCTATGAGTATCAGCCGTTGATCGATTCGATCTGGATCGGCGGCGATCGCACGATCCGCTACGAAAGCGCGTTCAACGTGCGCGAGCGCGTCAACCAGAACATCACCAACACGCAGAGCCTGACCGTCAACGGCTGCTGAGCGTTGCGCGCGGAGGCTCAGCTGCCGTTCAGCCGCGCCCTGCAATAAGCGGCCGCATGAAACGCAAGCTTTGCCTTACAGCGCTCGCCGCATTCGCCGCCCCCGCCTTCGCGCAGGACGGCGCTCCCGCCTATGGCGAGGAGACCCGCATCCCCTTCGCCGACCACGGCGGCATCCGCGACTGGGACGCGATGGAAAACGACGTTCTGCTGATCGAAGGCCGCAACGACCGCTGGTATCGCGCCGAGCTCTACGGCCCGTGCCTCGGCCTGCGCTTCGAGGAGGCGCTCGGCTTCGAATCGAGCCCCGGCGGCCATTTCGACCGGTTCAGCTCGGTCCACACGCGCGACGACGAATGCCAGGTCCGCAGCCTCGTCGCGATCCCGCCGCCGGAGAATGAAGGGGACGACGAGGGTTAGCGCGGGCCGTTATTCGCGCGCCCCATCCCCCGCCGCGACAGCGATTGGGCGGACATGCTCGAGCAGCGCGGCGAGCGTGCGGCCGGGCTCCTCGACCATCATCAGATGCGCCGAATGCTCGAGCCAGACGAGCGCCTTTGACGGCGCCGCGAGCCGAGCGAGCCAGGCCGCCGCGATCCCGGCGGGGGTGGTCTGATCGTGACGCCCGAGGATCAGGATCACTGGCACCTCGAGCCGCGTGATGTCCTCGGCGCTCTCGCCGGCCATCGCGGGGATGATCGTCCGGATCGCGAGCGCGCTGCCCGCGTTCGCTGCGGCGCGGTCCTCGCGCGTGTATTCGGGCGAGAGGCGCGGGATCGAAAAGTAGAATTGCATGTCGTCGCGATATGCGGCGAGCGCGCCATAGCGGCGCGAGACGCCGCGCAACACGTCGATCCGGGTCGCGTCGATGCCCTGCGGGCCGGGATAGGGGCGAAGCGCCTCGAGCGCCGCGATCGCCTCGCCGTCGCCGCGCCGCCGCGCCTCGGCGAGCGTCCATTCGAACTGGACGCGCTCATTATCGAGCCAGTCGATGAGCTGCCCCATGCCGACATAGGCGTGAAGCAGATCGGGCCGGCGCTGCGCGATATGCAGCCCGACGAACGATCCCCAGCTGTGCCCGACGAGGATGACCTTGCGCTTGCCGTAGCGCGCGCGAAGCAGCTCGATCAGTTCGATCGCGTCGGCGACATAGCGGTCGAGCGTCAGCGTCGGCGCGATCGCCGCGGGATCGTTCAGCGCATAGGAGAGCCCCGCGCCGCGCTGGTCCCATTGCACCACCGTGAAGAAATCCTCCCACGGCCGCTGGAAGCTCCACAGATAGGGCATCTCCGCCGCGCCTGGCCCGCCATGGACGAACAGCAGGATCGGATTGGCCCGGTCCGCCCCGCGCGCGCGCACCACTTGCCGCGCTCCACCGAGCGTGACGGTGAAACGTTCGTCGACGCCGTCGGGCGTCACGATCTCCTGGAGCCCCGCGATCACGGCGCGGCCTTCGGCGTAGGGGTCATCGGCGGGGGCGGGAGTCTGGGCGGAGGCGAGCGCATGCAAGCGTTCCTTCAACGACCGGCGGAGTTGTCCACCGACGCAACAGTCACCTTCTTTCTCCCTTTACCTTGTCCTTCTCCGCAAGCGTAAGCGCATGCGCCAATTCCTCGTTGGCTGCGTCCCATTCCGGATCGTACCTTCTCAGATTCACCCAGAGCAGGTGCTTGAGCGCATTCGAGACCGCCAAATCGTTCGCTTGCCTTCCCTCATAGAACGCCGTGTAAGGATCACCATGCAGCCACGCGAGATGGCTCTGACAGAAGTAACGAACATATTGATCTTGCGGAATTTTCGATCCGGCAAGCTGAGCGCGCAGAGCCGTGAGATCCTTCATTGCCGCGCGCATGTTGCCCATTTGAAGGAGAAGCAGCGACCGGTACGCGCGCAGCATGTGGCTAGACCCCCATCGTGGTCCTCGTGATCCCCATCTCGCCACGAAGCAATCGAGCCGCTGCAGCGCCTGCTCCGGCTTGCCCACGCGCTCCGCATCCCGGATGCGAGCCCAGGCAGTTGCGCGTCGGAAGCGATCGAGAAAGCTCGTCATCAGTCGTCCGTCGGGCCACAGCGGCTCATTGCGGAGCCGAGTGATCCGGGCGAATGTCCCCCGGACATTCGCCTTTTTCGGCTCACTCCCACTCAATCGTCCCCGGCGGTTTGCTCGTGTAGTCGTACGTCACCCGATTGATCCCACGAACTTCATTCACGATCCGCGTCGCGGTCCGCGTCAGAAACTCCGCCGGAAACGGATACACATCCGCCGTCATCCCGTCGGTGCTCGTCACCGCGCGCAGCGCGCAGACGTAATCGTACGTACGTCCGTCGCCCATCACGCCGACCGTCTTGACCGGGAGCAGCACCGCGAAGGCCTGCCAAATCGCGTCGTAGAGGCCCGCGTTGCGGATCTCCTCGAGGTAGATCGCGTCGGCCTTGCGCAATATCTCGCAGCGCTCGCGGGTGACCTCGCCGGGGATTCGGATCGCGAGGCCGGGGCCGGGAAAGGGGTGGCGGCCAACGAAGGCTTGCGGCAGGCCGAGCGCGCGGCCGAGCGCGCGGACCTCGTCCTTGAACAGCTCGCGCAGCGGCTCGACGAGCTTCATGTTCATCCGCTCGGGCAGCCCGCCGACATTGTGGTGGCTCTTGATCGTGACGCTCGGGCCGCCGGTGAAGCTCACGCTCTCGATCACATCGGGATAGAGCGTGCCTTGGGCGAGGAAGCGCGCGCCGCCGATCTTGCGCGCCTCGGCCTCGAACACGTCGATGAAGGTCTTGCCGATGAACTTGCGCTTGGCCTCGGGATCGGTGACGCCCGCGAGCCCGTTGAGGAACAGCGTCTCGCAATCGACGTGGATCAGCGGGATCGCGTAGCTGCCGCGGAACAGGCTCACCACCTGCTCGGCCTCGCCCGCGCGCATCAGCCCATGGTCGACGAACACGCAGGTCAGCCGGTCGCCGATCGCCTCGTGGATGAGCACGGCGGCGACCGCGCTGTCGACGCCGCCCGAAAGCCCGCAGATCACGCGCGCATCGCCGACCTGTTCCCGGATCTCGGCGATCTTGGCGTCGCGATATTCGGCCATGCTCCAGTCGCCCGCGCAGCCGCAGACGTGGCGCACGAAGTTCGCGATCAGCCGCGCGCCGTCGGGGGTGTGATAGACCTCGGGGTGGAACTGGATGCCGTAGAAGCGCCGGTCGTCGTCGGCGATCGCGGCAAAGGGCGCGGTGGGGGTGGTCGCGACCGCGCGGAAGCCTGGCGGAATCGCGTCGATCCGGTCGCCGTGGCTCATCCACACCTGATGCTTCTCGCCCGCCGCCCACAGCCCGTCGAACAAGCGGCAGCGGTCGGCGATCTCGATGTAGGCGCGGCCGAACTCCTGATGATCCGACCCTTGCACCGCGCCGCCGAGCTGTTGGCTCATGACCTGCTCGCCGTAACAGATGCCGAGAATCGGCAGCCCCGCCGCGTAGAATGCCTCGGGCGCGCGCGGCGCCCCCGCGTCGTTGACCGAGCACGGGCTCCCCGAGAAGATCACGCCCTTGGGCTCCAGCCGCTCGAACGCCTCCGCCGCCGCGCCAAACGGCGCGATCTCGCTGTAGACTCCCGCCTCGCGCACGCGCCGCGCGATGAGCTGGGTCACCTGGCTGCCGAAGTCGACGATCAGGATCGATTCGGCGTGGGGGGCTGTCATGGCGGGGGGATAATCAGCCGCGTCGGCAGTGTCCAGCAAGCGACAGGCGGAAGTGGACCGCGGAGACCAGTAGTTACGCTGACGTTATGATTTCTGGGGGCGTAATTTTTGTTTTACCGTGATTTAGTTGACTTCTCACGCCGCAGCCTGCATGGCCGCCCATCTCGATTCGCCGACCCGCTTCGTGACTGTCGAGGTATTGGCGCGAAAGAGTTGCGGAAACGGCAGGGATGGTCGGCGAGCGCTTCGGCGTGGTGTCGATGCCTTCCCGTTCGACATGATCGACTGAACAGCTCGCCGCACGCGCGAATCGCATTCGCGCGCCTGCGGCCATGCACACGGAGAAACAGGAAAATGACGGTTATTCTAGGCACCAACGGCAACAACAATCTCAACGGCACGGGCGACGACGACCAGATCTACGCGCGCGGCGGGCAGGACACGATCAACGGCGGCGGCGGCGACGATCTCATCTTCATCGAGCCCAGTCCGGCGGGCAGCGACACGATCGACGGCGGCGCGGGCGCCGACACGGTGGTCCTCGAGATCGACTTCGCCGATGTCACCGTCAGCTACAGCGCCGGCCAGCTCGTCTTTACCTCGCAGGACGACAGCACGTCCGAGACCATGGTCAATGTCGAGCAGATCGGCTTCACCGATCAGGTCGTGCTCGTCGTCGGCGCCGGCGGCTATTCGAGCATCCAGGAGGCGATCGACGCGGCGAGCGATGGCACGCTGATCCTCGTCGCCGAGGGCACCTACACCGAGCAGATCACGATCGACGGGCGCAGCGACATCACCATCCAGGGTGTCGGCGACGTCACCATCACCGCCCCCGCCGACCTCGCGATCAACGGCTCGTCCGACTATTTCGGCGACCAGGTGCGCGCGGTGATCGGCGTGACCGATTCGACCAACATCGACATTAAGGGCGTGACCGTCGACGGTGCCTTCGCCGGCGACACCACCGCGGGCAGCAACGGCGACGAGCTTTCCGGCATCGCCTATCTCAATTCGTCGGGCGACGTCGACGATGTCACCATCGACAATGTCGGCAACAGCCAGGGCGGCGGCCTGTTCGGCCTCCAGCATGGTTCGGGATTCTTCGTCGACAACAGCGGGCTGGTATCGGGCAACCAGGTCAGCGTCACCAACTCGACGATCACCGATTTCCAGAAGACCGGCGCGCTGATCATCGGCGCGGACGTCAATTTCAGCGGGAACACGGTCACCGGCGTCGGCGCGACCGGCCTCACCGCACAGAACGGCATCCAGATCGCGCTCTCCGAGGGAACGCTCGACGACAATGTCATCAGCGCGATCGGCTATACCGTGCCCACCGGCGGGACCTATTTCTATTCGTCGGGGATCATCGCCTATGAGCCGAGCGGCCCGCTGGGCTTCGACGGCAACACGATCACCGGCGTCGGCGCGGCGGGCGAGTTCGCCGCCCTCGACCTCTCGGACGTAAACGGCATCGAGGTCGGCTTCACCAACAACGCCATCTCGGACGCCACGTACGGGATTTTCGCCTACAGCTATGTCGGCGGGACGACCGGGCTCGACGCCAACCCCGATTTCAGCGGGACGACCTTCGCCAACATCGGCGAGACCGGCATCTACTTCGATCCCGAGGAGGCGGTGATCGCTCCGTTCACCACGACCACCGATTTCACGGTGACCGGAAGCGATTTCGACGATCTGCTCGCCGGCTCGGACGGTGACGACAGCTTCGCGGGCAGCGGCGGCAACGACACGCTCGGCGGGCGCGACGGAAACGACACGCTTGCGGGCGGCAATGGCAGGGACGGAATCGCCGGCGGCGCCGACATGGATCAGCTCTTTGGCGGCGCGGACAAGGACACGCTTATCGGCGCCGGGGGCGACGACACGCTGACCGGCGGCAGTGGGCGCGACTCGCTCAGGGGCGGCACCGGCGACGACCGGTTCGTGCTTGACAGCACGAACCCGGCGGACGCGGAAATCGTCGAAGATTTCGCGTCCGGAAGCGACGAGATCGCGCTTGACAGCGACGTCTTCGGGCTCCCCGAAGGCTCGCTCCAGCCCAACAAGTTCGTCGTGGGCAGCAACGCGAATGACGCCAACGACCGGCTGATCTACAACGACAGCAACGGCAAGCTGTTCTTCGACGCCGATGGCTCGGGCGCGGGCGGACAGGTGCTCATCGCGACCTTCGAGGGCGCTCCCACGATCACCGCGAGCGACTTCATCGTGGTGTGATTTGGCGGCGGGCCCTCCGCAACGGGGGCCCGCCCGCCTGCTGCCGGCTCACCGCGCGCGCGCTGCGGCCTCCTCCCTGTAGCGCCGGATCCATTCTGCGTTGATCGTGTTGGGCAGCTTCTCGACGCGCGTCTCGATTTCCGGCGCTTCGGGCATCGCCAGGTTGAGATAGTCGCACACGCCGCCGACGAATCCGCGCGGATCGGGCGCGACATCCTCATAATAAAAAGTCGGGGCAGTCGCGCCGAGCGCGGTGAGCACCGCGTCGTGGCGCGCGTAGATCGACTCGATCGTCCGCCGCCGATCGTCGATCACGGCGTAATCGTAATCGTCCACCGAGACGTCGCCCGTGCGCGGCTGAAAGCTGTGGAACTGGCCGCTGCGCTGCGCGACCACCATCGACACCGCCTGCGCGACAACATCGCGCCGGCGCAGCACGATAAAGCGCGCGCGATCGAGATATTGCGCGAGCAGCCCCGTCGAGATCGCGCTCGCGAGCCCGATCTGCGTGCAACGAAAGCCGAACATCTCCCTGCCGCGCCGGTCGAGAAACAGCTGGAGCGCGTCGGCGTCATGGGTCAGCTCGTAGCGCAAGCGCGCGCGCTCGAGGGCGCGAGGGTTGAGGCTCTCGGTGACGATGCCAAATCCGGGCAGATTGCCGATCAGCGTCCCCGCATAGCTGCTCCCCGCGCGCGCCGCGAACAGCATGATGAGCATGATCGGCGAGTTCAGGCGATAGCTTGGCTCGGCGGCGGGCAGGCACAGCTCCTCTTCGATACGTTCGAATAGATGGCTCCCCATCACCGGCTCGAGCTTCGCGATCAGCGAAAGGGTCGCTTGGGATCTTTGCATGGGATCGCTTTGCCAATCTGAGGCGCGCGGCGATAGCCGCGATCGAGCCGTGTTATCCCACAAAAAAAAGGCGGACCCCGAAAGGCCCGCCCGCGTTGCCGGCCGGCGCTGCCGGCTAGAAGTTGATGTAGAGCTCGTTGCCGATGAAGCCCATGTTCTGGACCTGCGCGCGGCGGGTGACCGCGAGCACCTCGTCGACGAGCTCGTAATTGGCCTCGGGATCGGGGCGCATGTGGAGCTCGGGGATGGGGTTCATCTGCGTGGTGAGATCGAGATACTGGCGCAGCCGCCGCAGGTCGATCGGCGTGCCGTTCCACATGATCTCGTTGCCCGGTGTGATGTAGACCTCGTTCTTGACCGGATCGATGAGATTTTCGGGAGGCGGCTCGCCCGTGTCGACGGGCAGGTCGATCTTGACCGCATGCGTCTGGATCGGGATCGTGATGATGAACATAATCAGCAGCACCAGCATGACGTCGATCAACGGCGTCGTGTTGATGTCCATCATCGGCGCGCCTTCATCGCCGGTGCCTACCTGCATTGCCATGACAAGCTAACTCCTGAAAACGGGTTGGGTCAGAGACGCTGGATGCCGATGCCCGGAGGCGGCTCGGAGATGAAGCCGACGCGCGCGAAGCCCGCGCGCTGCATCATGTAGATCGGGCCGCCGACGCACCGCCACGGCGTCCGCACGTCGCCGCGGATATGGACCTCGGGAAGGTCGTCCTCGGTCATGTTCTCGACGCCGCCCGCGCGCTCGATCAGCGACTCGAGCCGCTCGGCGGCGCGGTCGTAGAGCTCCTGCGCGTTGACCCGCGTCTGGTTCCAGTAGACCTCGCACCCGTCGGCCCCGCTGCGGATCGACAGCGAGACATTCTCGGGCTTGGTCGCGGTCGGCGCGAGGCGGACGTTGGGCAGCTCGACATCGACCGTCTGGATGACGACCGGGACGGTGATCAGGAAGATGATCAGCAGCACCAGCATGACGTCCACCAGCGGCGTCGTGTTGATGTCCGACATCGGGATTTCAGAGCCGTCGCCGCCTTCGGCCGGTGCGATATTCATGGACATCGGGAGGTGATCCTATGCTGCATCTTCAAGGCGACCGGGCTTGCTCCCGGTGGCCGGTTCGGCGGAGCGGCGTTCGCCGCTCCGCCGGATCAGTGTCAGGTTCTCGGGCCCGTCGTGGGATTGGTGGCCGAGGTGCCCTGCGTCGTGGCGGTGGGCGCCCGCGGCACGGTCGTGTCCTTCACCACCGTGGTCGCGCCGGGGCTCGTCGAGCTCGCGGTGACCTTGCTCGGGGCCGAGCTGGTCGCGGCGGCAGCCGTGACTGGCCGGATCGCGCCGCCCGACATCATGTGGCCATGGATCTGCGCGGCGAAGGCGTTGAGATCCTCCATCACCGCCTTGTTGCGGCGGATCAGCCAGTTGTACGCCATGACCGCGGGAACCGCGACGATCAGGCCGAGCGCGGTCATGATCAGCGCCTCGCCAACCGGGCCGGCGACCGCGTCGATCGAGGCCTGGCCCGACGCGCCGATCTTGACGAGCGCGCGGTAGATGCCGACCACGGTGCCGAACAGCCCAACGAACGGGGCGGTCGAGCCCACCGTGGCGAGCAGCGCGAGGCCCTCGCCGAGGCGTGAATTGATCGCGGAGGTCGAGCGCGAGAGCGTTCCCGTCATCCACTCATGCTGGTCGATCGGGTCGGTAAGCTTGAGATGCTGCTCCTGCGCGAGCAGCCCGTCGTCGACGACCTGGCGATAGGCGCTGTTCTTCTCGAGCTTGGCGGCGCCCTCGCGGAGGCTGTTGGAGCGCCAGAAATTCTCGCGCGCGCGCTTGCCCTGGTTCATGATCTTCTGCTGCTCGAACAGCTTGGTGAACAGGATGTACCATGAGGCCGCAGACATGATCACGAGGATCGAGAAGGTGGCGATCGCGACGATGCCGCCCTCGCTGAGGGCCTGCATGATACCATAGGGATTTTCGCCGCTGGGCGGGGGTGCTGCTGGTGCTGCCATAACGAAACCTTCCTCTCAATATTCAACTGGTTGACGACCGGCCCACGCCGTGCCGCTGGGAACAAGCTACTCCGGAATCTGCCATCGCACGCTGCTCGTGTAGACGCTCGTGGTCGGATTGCCCGCCGCGTCGCGCGCGGGGGTAAATCGCGCCCTTCGCCTGAGCATCTGACACGCGGTCTGATCGAGCCGCGATGACCCACTCGAGCTGGTGATCTGGCAATCGGCGACGCGTCCGTCGGCGCCGACGCTCAGCCGGAAGCCGGTCGTGCCCTGTTCCTCGGCCCGGATCGATGCCGAGGGATAATCGGCGTTGGTGACCCAGCTGCCCGGGTTGCCGGGTGGCGCCGCGCGCGCCGCCTGGCT
>JACMKH010000014.1 GCA_014380205.1 Sphingomonadaceae bacterium | reverse complement strand
TCACCCAGCGGCCGTAGCGCGCGATCAGCCAGTCGCGCACCGCCTCGGGCTGCTCGCCCGCGGCGATCCGCCGACGGATCAGCGCGCGCATGTCACCGGCCATCTCGGCGTTCGAATCGGCGATCGACTGGCCCTGGCAGACGAGGCAGCGGATCGAGCGCATCAGCGCGGCGGCGGCGGCTTCCTGCGACGGATCGGCGAGCTGCTCGTCGGCGAGCGGGGCGGGGGGGAGGCGGGATTGGGCGTGGAGGGGGGTGGCGAATAGCGCGAGGGCGAGCAGCAAAATCCTCCCCGAGCTTGTCTCGGGGAGGGGGACCATGCGCAGCATGGTGGAGGGGTGGCGGCGCGCCAGCGCCGGCTGGCGCCGGCCTACCCCTCCACCACCGGCCTGCGGCCGGCGGTCCCCCTCCCCGAGCAAGCTCGGGGAGGATTTCATTGGCCCCCTCACCTGGCCGCCTCCAGCGCGGCGAGGATCGCGGGGACGTCCTCGGGCCGTATCTCGCCAATATGCTGGTGGCGGATCACGCCCTGTCCATCGATCACGAAGGTCTCGGGGACGCCCGAGGAGCCGAGCGCGAGCTGGACCGCGCTATCCATGTCCGCGCCGATCTTCTCGTAAGGATCGCCCCAGCGCTCGAGAAACGCCGCGACATCCTCGGGCCGGTCGCGGATCGCGATCGCCTCGATGGGGACCCCCGCGCGCTGGAGCTGCATGAGCTGGGGCGCTTCGGCGATACAGGGGACGCACCAGCTCGCGAAGACGTTGAGCAGGCGGGGCTCGCCGGCCGCGAGATCGGCGCGTGCGAGGCCGGGCTTGGCGGGAATCGCGGGGGGGAGCGCGAACTGGGGCAGCGGCTCGCCGACCATTTGCGACTCGATCACCGGGCTCGACGGGGCGATCAGCCCCGACATGGCGACGCCGAGGAACAGCGTGAACACCGCCAGCGGCACCCAGATCACCCAGCGCTTCACGCGTAAGCCTCGCGCAGCCGGACGCGCTTCGCGCGGCGCGCGCGGCCGAAGAGCGAGAGCAGCCCTCCGAGCGCGATCAAGCAGCCACCGAACCAGATCAGTGTAACGAAGGGCTTCCACCACAGGCGAAGCTGCCAGCGCCCCGAGGCGTCGCGGTTGCCGAGCACGGTGTAGAGCTGGCCGTTCCAGCGCGTCGCGATTGCCGCCTCGCTGGTCTCGGTCAGCGGCGTCGGGAAAGTCCGCGCCTGGGGGGCGAGCGCGATCGGCGCGCCGCCGCGGTTGGCGGTCAGACGCGCCTCGACGGCGGTCCAGTTGGGGCCGGCGACGGGCTCGACGCCCTGGAAGGTCACCGCCCATGGCCCGACCCGGTGCGTCTCGCCGGGTCGCGCGGCGACGAGCGTTTCCTTGGTGTAGGCGCTCTCGAACGCCATCCCGGCGAGCGCGACCGCGATGCCGAAATGCGCGATCGCCATGCCCCAGGTGAACATCGGCGTGCGCCTAAGGTTGCGTCCCCAGAGCGGCGCGAGCGCGGCAGCGGCGACTCCGGCGGCGAGGGTGAGGCCGAGCAACGGCAAGATGCCCGTCGGGCCAGCGAGCAGCAGCATGGCGGCCAGCGCGAGCGCGAGGATCAGGACGGGCAGCGCGAGCCGGTCGATCAGCGCGCGCCATTCGTCGCGCCGCCATTTGAGCAACGGCCCCGCCGCCATGATGGCGACGAGGATCAGCGCGAGCGGCCCGGCCGTACTGTTGAAATAGGGCGGACCGACCGAAAGCTTCTCACCCGTCACCGCCTCGACGCCGAGCGGGTAGAGCGTGCCGACGAGGACGATTCCGAGGATCGCCGAGAGCAGCAAGTTGTTCGCGACGAGCGCGCCCTCGCGGCTGACCGGATCGAAGCGAGCGCCCTCGCGCACGCTTCCGATCCGCCAACCGAACAGCGCGAGCGCGCCGCCGATGTACAGCACGAGCAGCCCGAGGATGAACGCGCCCCGCTGGGGATCGACCGCGAATGCGTGGACGCTGGTGAGGATGCCCGAGCGGACGAGGAAGGTGCCGACCATCGACATCGAGAAGGCGACCACCGCGAGCATGATCGTCCAGGCGCGCAGCGCGTCGCGCGTCGCGAGCACCGCGACCGAATGGAGCAGCGCGGTCGCCGCGAGCCAGGGCATCAGCGAGGCGTTCTCGACCGGGTCCCAGAACCACCAGCCGCCCCAGCCGAGCTCGTAATAGGCCCAGTAGCTTCCCGCCGTGATCCCCAGCGTGAGAAAGATCCAGCTCATCAGCACCCAGGGCCGCATCGCGCGCGCGAAGGCCGCGCCGACATCGCGCGTGATCAGCGCGCCGACCGCGAAGGAGAAGGCGACCGACATGCCGACATAGCCGAAGTAGAGCGTGGGCGGGTGGAAGGCGAGGCCGGGGTCCTGGAGCAGCGGGTTGAGCCCCTGCCCCTCGGCGGGCGCGAGACTGAGCCGCTCGAAGGGGTTCGAGGCGATGAGCAGAAAGGCGTAGAAGCCGAGCGCGATCGCTGCCTGCGCGCCCAGCGTCGCCACCAGCGTGCGCTCGGGTAGGTTGCGCTCGACGATCGCGACCAGCGCCCCCGCGAGCGCGAGCACGGTAACCCAGAGCAGCATCGAGCCCTCGTGGTTCCCCCAGGCGCCCGCGAGCTTGTAAAGCCAGGGCTTGGCGGTGTGGCTGTTCGCCGCGACGAGCTCGACCGAAAGGTCGGTCGCGAGGAACAGCAGGATTAGCATGGTGAAGGCGATCGCGGCGAGCAGGCCCTGCACCACCGCGATGGCGCGGACGCCCGAACCCTCGGGATCGCCGCGCACCGCGCGCACCGCGAAGAGCAGCTGGAGCCCGGCGAGCGCGGCGGCGAGCCACAGCGCGGCGAGGCCGAGCTCGGCGATCATCGCTCGAGCGTCCGCTGGAGTCGCTCGTCGCGCGTTTCCATATCGGCCATCTGCGGCGGCATGTAATTCTCGTCGTGCTTGGCGAGGATGGTGTGCGCGATGAAGGTGCCGCGCCGATCGAACGCGCCCTCGGCGACCACGCCCGAGCTCTCGCGGAACAGATCGGGCGCGATCCCGGTGAAGCGCACGGGCACGCGCGCCTCGCCCTCCTCGACGATGAAGTCGATCGTCACGCCATCGGACGCCTCGCGGATCGAGTTGGCCGCGACCATCCCGCCGAGCCGGATGTCGCGCCCCGGCTCGACCGGGTTGGCGGCGAGCTCGGCGGGGGTGCGGAACAGCGCGGCATTGTCGCGCAACCCTGCGAGCGCGAGGAAGCCGGCCCCGATGATCGCCACGAGCGCGAGTAGCGCGAGCACCAAGCGCTGGTTCTTGGGCTTCATATATCCTCGCGCGTCCGCACAGATTCCGCGCGCCGCTCCTTGATCCGCATGACCGAAAAGCTCTGCAGCGCAAGCCCCGCGCTGCCCAGCAGCGCGACCGCATAGGCCGCGACGATGAACGGGACAGGGTCCATCAGGCCTCGGCCATCCGCCTGAGCCGCGCTTCGACCCTGATGTCCGCGATCATCGCGCGCATCCGCATCAGCACGATCGCGCCGAACAACAGGCTGAACCCCGCCGTCGCTACGAGCAGCGGCCAGAGCAGCGCGGCATCGATCGACGAGCTGGTCAGCCCGATGCTCTGCGGCTGGTGGAGCGAGTTCCACCAGGTCACCGAATAATGGATGATCGGCAGGTTGATCGCGCCGAGCACGCCGAAGATCGCGGCGACGCGGCTCGTGCTCGCGCGCTCGTCGCTCGCGGCGGCGAGCGCGATATAGCCGAAATAGAGGAACAGCAGCACGAGCATCGAGGTCATCCGCCCGTCCCATTCCCACCACGTTCCCCAGGTCGGCCGCCCCCAGAGCGAGCCCGTGACGAGGCAGATCGCGGTGAACGCGGCCCCCGGCACCGCGATCGCGCGCGCGGCGACGCCAGCGAGCGGGTGCCGCCAGATCAGCTGGACGAGGCTCGCGACGAGGATGCCGCCCCACCCCGCCATGCCGAGCCAGGCGGCGGGGACATGGACATACATGATCCGCGCGCTCTCGCCCTGTACCGCGTCGGGCGGCGTGACCGTCAGCCCGGGAACCAGCGCACCGACGATCAGCGCCGCGCCGCCCCACCCCAGCCATGGGGTCAGCGGGCGCGCGATCCCGAGGAAGCGGGCGGGGTTGGCGAAGGCGTGCATGGGATCGCGCGGCCCTTAGCGTAGCGCGCGCGGGGGGGAAAGGATAAGGAGCCGCCATCCCAGCAGGAGCCCCCCATCCCCGCCCTTCCCGAAGCCGTCCCCGCCGAAGCCGCGCCACCCGAGCAGCGGCCGATGCTCGGCATCGTGCTGCGGCTTGCCGCGGCCTCGTGCTTCGCGCTGATGGCGGCGATGGTGAAGCTCGGCGCGGAACTCGGCATCCATCCGGTCGAGCTGGTGTTCTGGCGCTTCGCGCTGTCGCTCCCGCCGACGCTGCTGTGGATCGCGCTCGGCCCCGGGCTGGGCGCGATCCGCACCAGGCGGCCGCGCGCGCATCTCTGGCGCGCCGCCGTCGGCCTTGCCTCGATGTTCACCGCGTTCAGCGCGATCATCCTGCTCCCGCTCGCCGAGGCGACCACGATCAATTTCGCCGCACCGCTGTTCGCGACGATCCTCTCGATCTTCATCCTGTCGGAGAAGGTCGGCGCGCACCGCTGGGCGGCGATCACGGTCGGGCTGATCGGCATCCTCGTGGTGACGCGCCCCGACGCGACGACGCTCCCCGTCGAAGGGCTGGCGGTAGGCATAGCCGCCGCTTTCTGCGTCGCCTTCGCGCAGGTCACGATACGCCAGATCAGCCGCACCGAGACCGCCGAGGCGATCGTTTTCTGGTTCGCGCTGAGCGCGGTGATCGTCGTCGGCATGGCGATGCCCTTCGTCGGCAGCGCGCATACGCGATATGAATGGGCGATCCTCGCGCTCACCGGCCTGTTCGGCGGCCTCGCGCAGCTCTTCGTCACCGCCTCGCTCAAGACCGCCCCCGTCGCGATCACCGCGCCGTTCGACTATACCCAGCTGATCTGGGCGGTCGGCCTCGGCTGGCTGCTGTTCGGCTACATCCCGCCCGCCGCGACCTGGATCGGCGCCGCGATCGTGATCGCGAGCGGGCTGTACACGCTGTATCGCGAGCAGAAGGCGCGGCGGCGCTAGGCCCGCCCGATCATCCGCCGCGCGATCCTGTCCGCCACGTCCGACGCCGGATCGCCGCTCTTCGCGCTCTCGTCCCATACCTGATCGAGCCGCTCGGGGATTTTCGCGATCCGCGCCTCGACCTCGGCGCGGTCGCCCTGGCCGAGATATTCGAGGCCGACGTTGATGATCCCGCCCGCGTTGATCACATAATCGGGCGCGTAGAGGATGCCGCGATCGTGAAGCCGCTGTGCATCTGCGGGGGTCGCCATCTGGTTGTTGGCCCCGCCTGCCACGATAGCCACATCGAGCGCGGAAATGCTGGATGCGGTCAGGATTGCGCCCAATGCATTCGGGCTGAAAATGTCCGCTTTGACCGTCATGATTTGGTCCAGCGACACTGCGGTTCCGCCAGTCTCGGTCGCCATAGCTGAGAGCTTGGCCTCATCCGGATCAGTGAGCGTCAATTTCGCTCCGTCCGCCGCGAGCAGCCGGGCGACACCGCCGCCGACACTGCCCACCCCCTGAACCGCAACATGGACGCCCGCCATATCGTCGGTGCCCAGACGCTGCTTCGCCGCCGCCTTGATGCCCAGATAGACGCCGCGCGCAGTGAACGGGCCGGGATCACCACCGGCGGCACTGCCATCGGTTACCGGCAGACCCGAAACGTGTCGCGTTTCGCCCGAGATCGTCACCATGTCGGCGTCGCTCATGCCCACATCTTCAGCGGTCACATATTTGCCGCCGAGCGATTCGATGGCACGCCCGAAGGCCGCGAGCATAGCTGGTGTCTTCAGTCGGTCCGGGCCAGCGAGGACCACGCCCTTGCCGCCGCCCAAGGGGAGCCCCGCCATAGCGTTCTTGTAGCTCATCCC
>JACMKH010000108.1 GCA_014380205.1 Sphingomonadaceae bacterium | reverse complement strand
TCGTTGCCCGCCGCGGTTTCATTGCCGGCGGCCTCGCCCTCGGCCGGCGCCTCGGCGACCGGGGCCGCGGGGAGCGGTAGGTTCGAGCCCTGCGCGTTCAGATAGAGGATCACCGCGGCGCGCTCCTCGACGCTCGACAGCCCCGCGAAATTCATCTTGGTGCCGGGGATGAACGCGGCGGGGCGGCGCAGCCATTCGTTCATCTCGTCGAAGCTCCAGTTGCCGGGGAGGGCGGCGAGCCCCTCCGAATAGGCGAAGCCGGGGCGGTGGCCGTGCGGCGCGCCGAGGATGCCGTGGAGATTGGGGCCGAGCCCGTCGGCGCCGCCCTGGTTGATCGTGTGGCAGCTCATGCAGCGGCGGAACACCTCCTCGCCCTGTTCGGGCGTCGCGGCGGCGAGCGCGACCGCGATCGGCGTCTCGGCCTCGCCGCCCTCGCCTTCCTCGACGACGCCCTCGACATGATAGCCCATCGTCTCGGGCCGCTCGCCGTGGAAGACCTCGCCGGTCACGATCGACGCGCCGAGCGCGACGATGCCGCCCGCCAGCACCCAGCCCGCGATCGTGTTGAACTGACTCATGATCCCTGTTCTCGCTCGCCCAAGGGAGATTTGCCCCGGCTTTAGAGCGCGCCGTCAGCCATCGCAAGCAGCCCATCGGGCAAGCAGCGTGTGGGCGATCGCGAAATGGGGCGGGGCGAGGAAGGGCGCGGCGGGGTCGCCCGCGAAGGCGGCGCGGACCTCGTCGCGGCTAACCCAGATCGCGTGTTCGAGCTCGTCCGAATCGAGCGCGAGCGCGTCGCTCTCGACCGGCGCGACGCAGGCGATCATCAGCGATCCGGGGAAGGGCCAGGGTTGGCTCGCGACATAGCGCGCCGAGCTCGCGCGCACGCCGGCTTCCTCGAACAGCTCGCGCGCGACCGCCTCCTCGATCGATTCGCCGGGCTCGACGAACCCCGCGAGCGCCGAATAGCGGCCCGGCGGAAAGCGCGGCTGGCGGCCGACCAGCGCCTTGCCCTCGTGCTCGGCGAGCATGATCACGACGGGGTCGACGCGCGGGAAATGCTCGGCGTCGCATGCTTCGCAGCGCCGCCCCCAGCCGCCGCGAAACACAGCGCTGCGCGCGCCGCACGCGGCGCAGAAGCGGTGGCGGCGATGCCATTCGATCAGCGCGCGTGCGGCGGCGTAGGTCGAGGCCTGGTCGGGGGTCATCAGATCGAGATGGCGCCAGACCGCGTAGGCCGCCTGGCCCGCCGAGGGCGCGTCCTCGTCGAACGCGGCGAAGCAGGGGACGCCCTCGTCGAGACCCAGGAACAGCGGCTCATGCCCCTCGGCGAGATCGGCGAGCGATGTCCAGCCGAGCGCGCCCTCGGGGGAGATGCGGGGGTCGAGATCGTCGAGGCGGAGCAGTCGCGCGCGGATGTCGGCGCGCGCGGCGGCGAGTCTATCGGCGGACAGGCGGACCGCGTCGGCGCGGTCGAGCGTCGAGCCGGTGAGGCCGGGAGGCGTGAGATCGGGGTTCATCGACGCTCCATAGGGGCGGGTCCGAGGTTCAGGTAGGGGAGACCATCTCTTCGATTGCCGCCGGGCCTAGCATCGCCGCCTTGGCGAAGAGCGTGGGCAGGCCCGCCTGCTCGATCGCCTTGATCGGCCACCACTCGCCATTGAGCCCGGGCCGCGCCGACACGACCGCCGCTTCGACGCGCAGATCGAGCGAGAAATGCGTGAAGATGTGGCGCACGCTTCCTGCGCCGCGCCAATCGGCCTCGATCGGCGCTCCTGCGAGGCCGGGCGGATCATCCTGCCAGGGCCCCGTCGGCAGGGCGCGCATGTTGCCGAGCATGCCTCTAGCGGGGCGGCGGACGAGCAGAACATCGCCTTCGTGCGCGATCCAGAAGGCGGTGGCGTGGCGGTGCGGCTTCGCTTTTTTTTCTAGCTTGACGGGAAACGCGGCCGGATCGCCCGTCCGCGCCGCCGCGCAATGCTCGCGCAAGGGGCAGATCGCGCAGGCGGGATTGCGCGTCGTGCAGATCGTCGCGCCGAGGTCCATCATCGCCTGCGCGAAATCGCCCGCGCCGCCGGGAGGAACGAGCGTGGCGGCGCGGGCGATTTCGCGCAGGCGATGATGGACCTCGGCGCGACGATCTGCACGACGCGCAATCCCGCCTGCGCGATCTGCCCCTTGCGCGAGCATTGCGCGGCGGC
>JACMKH010000107.1 GCA_014380205.1 Sphingomonadaceae bacterium | reverse complement strand
TCCCGCGCTCGGCGCCGTCGCGGCCGAATCGCGCCGGCGCGCACTCCACGCGGCGCGCTTGGCCGTCACCAATCCCCATTTCCTGGGCTGTGCGCCGCAGGGTGCCGAATCGCTGCTCAAGCCTGCCGTCGTCACGGCCTTCGAGCATCTCATCGCGCATGAGCTTCCGGCGAGCCGCTACGCTCCCGAGAATCGCCTGCTGATGGTCGGCAACTCGCTCGGCGGCGGCGGGATGGAGCGTGTGATGTCCGAGACCTATCGGCATTTCGCCGCCGCGGATGCGTTCGATCATGTCGACCTCGCGCTGATCGACTGGGCGGATCAAGGCCCGCGCGCCTTCTACCGCGAGCTCGCCGGAGTCTCGCGCGATGACGTCCTTCGCCTCCGCGAGGGCGGCGAGGCGCGCCATCCGTGCGCGCTGCTTCCCAACAGCTGGCGCGCCCTCGTCCAGCGCCTCCACGATCACATTGCGGAAACGCGCCCGCGCGCGATTCATGCGTGGAACGACCTCACCGGGCTGTTTGCGGCGTTCGCGGGGCTGCTCGCGGGCTGCCCGCGCATCATCGCGCACTTCCATCACCTGCCCGTCGTCCCCCAATCGGGCCGCACGCGCGACATCGCCTCCTACCCCGACTGCTATCGCCTGCTGCGCGCGCGCCCCGAGCTGCGCTTCCTGTTCTGCTCGCAGGCCGCCGCGCGCGGCTATGCCGACTGGTGGTCGATCGCGCGCGATGCGCGTTTGGAGGTGCTCTACAACGGCCTGACCCCTCTCGAAGCCGATCCCGAGCGCGGCAAGCAAGTCCGCGTCCGCCACGGCATTCCGCCCGAGGCCCCCGTGATCGGTTCGGTTTTCCGCTTCGATCCGGTCAAGCAGCCGCTGCTCTGGGCCGATGCCGCCGCCGCGCTCGCCGCGCGTGCCCCGGACCCGCATTTCCTCCTCGTCGGCGACGGCCCGCTGCGCGCCGAGACCGAGGCGCGATTCGCCCAGGCGGGCCTCGCCGATCGCGCCCATTTCGCGGGCCAGACGCCCGACGTCGCCGATCATCTCGCCGCGATGCACCTGTTCTGGCTGACCTCGCGCACCGAGGGGCTGCCGACCGCGATCATCGAGGCGCAGATGGCGGGCGTGCCTGTGCTCGCTTTCGACGTGGGCGGCGTCTCCGAGACCATGGCGGACGGCGTCACCGGGCGGCTCATTGCGGCCGACGATATGCCGGGCCTGATCGAGGCGACCGTTTCGAGCCTGGCCGCCCCGCGCTGGCGCTCGGACGCGTCACGCGAGGCGACCGCTTTCGCGCGCGAACGCTTCTCGCGCGACCGCTTTTTCGACGCTCTCGACCGAGTCTATCGGCGCGCGGATTGATGGAGGCCCGAGCCGGAATCGAACCGGCGTGCACGGATTTGCAGTCCGCTGCGTCACCACTCCGCCATCGGGCCGGAGGCGCGCCGATGCCGCCTGTGTGGCATTCTGTCAACCTCGCCGGGGTTTCGACGAATGCCGCGCGCATCGGCTTGGCGAGGCGCGGCGATGCCTTTAAGAAGCGGGGCGTTGACGCCGCTGTGTTGCTCTTCTAAGACAGTCGCGATGAAAGGCCCGAGCGTGTCCCCACCCGATCTCGCCGCGATGCGCGACGCCATGGTCGAGAGCCAGCTGCGCACGACCGGGGTCGGCGACGCGCGCCTGCTCGCGGCGATCGCTGCGGTGCCGCGCGAGGCGTTCGTTCCGCCGGAGAAGGCCGCGCTCGCCTATGCCGATCTGACGCTGCCGCTCGGCGGAGGGCGCGAGATGAACCTGCCGATGACCACCGCCCAGCTGCTCGATCGTCTCGCGCTCGGCCCGGACGATGCCGTGCTCGTCATCGGCGGCGCCTATGCCGCGGCGGTGGCCGTGCGGCTCGCCGCGCGTGTCGTCGCGCTCGAGGACTCGCCCGCGCTCGCCGCGAATCGCGCCGCAAGTATCCAAAACACG
>JACMKH010000106.1 GCA_014380205.1 Sphingomonadaceae bacterium | reverse complement strand
GCACGACGCGATCTCGCAGCGATTGCCATAAGCCGCCTCGAAGCTGCCCGAGGCGGCCTTGGGGTTGGCGAGAAACACATACCGTTCGGAAAGCGACATCAGCATCGAAAAACCGTTCCAATTACAACCCCCAAATTCGAGTTACGGTGACAGATTACTAAATACACTTATTCGGTCCACTCCGCCCTCTCGCGCAATGCCGGATCGATGCGCCCGCGGACCGCGTCAGACGTAGCGCGGATAGCCGAGCACGTCGTACATGAACCATTCGCGCTCCTGGACCAGCGCCTTGAGCTCATTGGAGACCGTGATAGGCTTGCGTTTCGAGTTCGAGTTGCGCCGCTCTCGCGACTCCCTGAGCCGAGCCGCCGCCCCGCCGGGATCGCGCAGAAACGGCGCGAGATCGCCCTCGGCGAGCGCGGCGAGATCATCGTTGAGCGACTCGCACCGGAGCACATGGCGGTGGAGCCGCTTTTTCTCATACTGGCCGGGCAGACGGTCGCGATCGAGCCATTTCGGCAGCTTGCGCGCGGGCGTGACGAAGGAGAGATACAGAAAGCAGAAGGTCACGGGACCATAGAGCTCGGCGCATTCAGGCGGATAAAGCTCGGCGATGATGTCGCGCCCGCCAGGCGTGGCGATGAGCATGAGCCAGCGGGCGAACCCGGCCTCGGTGCCGTCGTAAAGCGCGAGATGATCGTATTCGCTGCGCGCGATCTGGCGAAACGTGCGGCCGTTCCCGCGACAGCCATAGAAATAGAGGCTCTGATACTGCGACAGCGGGTCCCGCGCCGTAATGAAGAACAGCTTGTCGCCGTCGCCGCGCTGCGCGAGCGTCGATATGGGCGCATGCTTGACATATTTGATAGCCGGCGATGCAGCGTTTTCGGCGAGGAACTGCGACACGAACGAAGACCCGGTCTTCCGGGCATCAAGGTAGCAGAAACCCCCGCTGTCGTACATCTCCGGATCCCACTCGCAACCGCGCGCGCGGCGCCCAATTGTTACGCCGGATACCGCCCGCTCTCACGAATCGCCCTATTGGCGCTCGCCATCGCCGTCAAGGCGCTTGGCGGGCGCGGCGCGAGCGCGCGAGCCGAGGCTCGGTTCGGCCGACGGGAAACGAGGTTTACGCGCGCAAGCCAAGCGCGTATTCGGGCGATGCGAAAAAAAAGCGTCATCACGGCCGGAAGGATCGCCGAAGCCCGGCCTTGAAGCGAGTGGAGTTGCGTCGATGGCAGGGCGAAGCAGGAAGGCCGCGATGATTCTCGCCGCGGCGGCAGCAGCGTGCTCGGAACAGCCGATCGCGGGCGCCCCACCCCAAACGGAGACCGCCGCCATGACCAACCAGACCGACGGCGAGCAGCCCGCCCGGCAGCTTCCCTTCGCGCACGGCCGCAGCTTCGCGACGCTCGACGAATATCTGGCGCATCTCGAGCGCAACGCCGCGCCGATCGACCAGCCGTGGTATCGCGAGATCAGGCCGGGCGTCTATCAGCTGATGACCAGCATGCGGCCGCAGGGCGAGCCCGCAATCTACACGCGCGAGCAGCTGATGGAACGGTACGGCTTCCAACGCTGATCCAGGAGATCCGACATGCGACCCCATGATCTCGTGCTCTGCACATTCGAGGGCGACGCGGCGGACCCGCCCACCAGCTTCCCGTGCGAGATCACCTTCGTCGACCTGGTCGGCGCGAGCTTCGATTGCCGGCTGCTCGACACCGGGCTCACCCTGACGGTAACCCCTCTCGTCAATCAGAGCGGTCCGTGGTCGGCGACGGGCGACGACGGCAACAGCTACGGCCTCGCGACGCACGACATCTACGAGGTCGAGCAGGCCAGCCCCGGCGCGGGCGACGCGGCGCTGCTGACGATGGCCGACGGCAATATCTTCATGGGGTTCGTCGAGGCCGTCGACCCCGCGATCGTGATCCAGCTCTATCACGCGCCCTATCCGCGCGTCACGCTCGAGCTCGACACGATCACCGATACCGACTGGACGCTTTACGCGAGCGGCGAGACGATCGCGTCGCTGCAACGCTGCACGCTGAACAACGCCCTGCCCCCCGAGCAACTGATGGGGGTGTTCTCAGGCGGGTGGTGGTCGCTCGCGACGCGGCGCGAGGCGCATGCCGGGCGCGTGGGCGGCGCGATCGCGCCGTTCGCGACCGTCGTCCACACCACCGACATGACGCCCGAGACCTGGAACGGGCTGATCGACCGCTGGCAGAACCAGGCGGGCAACGGATCGTGCGCGCATTTCGCGATCGGGCGCAGCGCGGCCGAGGGCGTCGTCCAGCTGGTTCCGATCGACCGCAACGCGAACCACGCCGGGGGCGACGGCCACGGAAGCTTCGTCGCGGGGGCCGACCGCTGGCACCCGAACAGCGTCTCGGTCGGGATCGAGATACACTGCACGGGCCGCGTCCACCTCGTCGGCGGCCAGTGGCGCTGGGTCGAGGATGGAGCGCCGCAGGGCCTGCCGCTTCCGGCGAGCGACGTCATCGTCGATCCCGCCAACGCGCAGCGCGGATGGCACGTCGTGACCGCCTATCAATATGAGCAGCTCGGCGCGCTGCTCGACGGCCTCGACGCGGCGCTCGAGCCGCTGCCGCCGGGCTGCGTCGCCGAATCGATCCAGCCGGCGCCCGCCTATGGGCAGTTCGCGAGCGGCCGCGAGGTCGGCCATGTCACGCTGAGCCCGCATCGCCGCGGCGACCCGTGGCCGCCGACGTGCGACTGGATGCGCGCGCGATAGGTTCGATGCGAGCGCGGGGCGGGGGCGGCCCAAACTTCGGAGGCGCTTAACCGCGTTCGTCCGTAATCGCGGCTTTCCAAACGCGCCGGGCGCTGGCACTCTCGCCGGGTTCGAAGGGGGGAGCGCCATGCGCCGTTTGCTTATGCTGTCCGCCGCCGCCGTTCCGGGCCTCGCGTTCGCGCAGGCGCAGGGCGACGTTTCGGTGACGATCTACAACAACGATCTCGCGCTGGTGCAGGACGTGCGCCAGGTCGCGCTCCAAAGCGGGCGGACGCGCGTCGAGTTTCCCGACGTGTCGGGGCGCATTCGCCCCGAGACCGTGACGCTCGCGGGCGCGGGGATGGCGATCGTCGAGCAGAATTTCGACTATGACCTGCTCACGCCCGCCAAGCTGATGGAGGAGGCGGTCGGCGAGACCGTCACGCTGGTGCGCACCAACCCGGCGACCGGCGCCGAGACGCGCGAGCAGGCGACGATCCTCGCGGTCAACGGCGGGGTGGTGATGCGGATCGGGCAGAGGATCGAGATCCTGCGCGACGATGCGCTTCCCGTCCGCGTGATCTTCGCCGAGGTGCCGCCCAATCTGCGCGCGCGGCCGACGCTGTCGGTGACGCTCGCGAGCGAGAGCGCGGGGACGCGGCCGGCGACGCTGAGCTATCTCACCAACGGCATGTCCTGGGCGGCGGATTATGTCGCGATGTTCGATCGCGCCGCGGGAACGATCGACGTCCAGGGCTGGATCACGCTCAACAACACGACGGGCACGAGCTTCGTCAATGCCGACACCGTGCTCGTCGCCGGATCGCCCGAGACCAGCTTCGGCCAGGTCTATGACGGGCGGCGGCGCGAGCAGCCGCGCAACGTGCGCCGCGCGGGGACCGAGACCGCCGACCGCGAAATGGTCGGCGACTATTATCTCTACCCGCTGGCCGAGCGCACGACGATCGCCGACCGCCAGACCAAGCAGGTCAGCTTCCTCGACGTGACCGGCGCGCCCGCGCGCAACGCCTACGAGTTTCGCGCGGAGTGGATGCAGAACAGCGATGAGCCGATTTCGGCGTCCTCGGTGCTGCAGTTCTCGAATGCGCGCGAGGGCGGGCTCGGCGATGCGCTTCCGGCGGGGACGGTGCGCGTCTACATGCGCGACAGCCAGGGGCAGCCCCAGTTCATCGGCGAGAACGTCATCGGCCACACGCCGATGGGCTCCGATCTCGCGATCACCACCGGGCTGGCGTTCGACGTGCAAGTCCAGCCGACCGTGCAGGATCGGGTGGAGATCACCGAGACGCAGTGGCGCGAGACCGCGCGGCTGCGCATCGACGACCGCGTTGCGGCGACGATCGAATATAATGTCGGCCAAACCTTCTATCGCACGACGATGCGCTATGCGTTGACCAACGCGCGGCCAGAGCCCGTGACGATCGACCTGATCCAGACAGGACTCGACAGGGGCTGGCGCGATACGCGCCTCTTCCAGACGAGCCTCGATCCGGTGCGGCGAAGCTGGCACGAAGTCGCCTGGCGGGTGTCCGTGCCCGCCAATGGCGAGACCATACTGACCGCCACCTTCGACACGCGCTACTAGTCCGGGCTGGCGCGGATGCGCAGCATGGGCAAGGGCGCGATGGCGCTGCTGCTGGCCTTGCCGGCGCCGGCCGCGGCGCAGCACGTCGCCGTCTCCGCCGCGCCTTCGACCGTATCGGTGACGGTGTATCGCAATCCCGATCGCGGCCCCGGCGAGGCGATGGAGCTGAGATGGCTCGGCGGCTACGCGCTGATCACCGAGACGCGCGCGATCACGATCCCCGAAGGCGAGAACGAGATCCGCTTCGAGGGCGTCGCGGGTGGGATCATTCCGCAGACCGCGATCGTCACGGGGCTCGCCGACGGCGTGCTCGAGCGCAACCGCGACGCGCGGCTGCTCTCGCCCGAGGGGCTGCTCGACGCCTCGCTCGGGCGG
>JACMKH010000105.1 GCA_014380205.1 Sphingomonadaceae bacterium | reverse complement strand
GTGGAACATGTGCGTCGCCATCGCCGCGCCGAGGATCGGCGCGAGCAGGTTGGCGACAGGAACCACGAAGAGGAGCGCCGCGACAAGCCCCAGCTGGTACCGTTCGCCGCGTCTCGCGCGCATCCAGTCGCGCCATTCGACGCGCGGGCGGTGGCGGACGAGGACGAGCTCCGAAAGATCGCGCGAGAGCAGCCAGCCGTTGAGCACCACCGCGAGCACGAGCGGGCCGATGCCGGTGACGAGCAGCAGGATGTAGAGCGGCAGCGCGAGCAGGTTGTAGCCGAGCGCGCGGCCGACCGAGCCGAGCGCGACGCGCGCCTGGAGCGCGAGCGGGGGGCTCGTCGCGCGCTCGGCGGCGTCGGGATAGTGCTTGCGCTCGACCGCGGCGACGATCGCGTCGGCAAACAGGTTGATCACGCCGATCGCGACGATGCGAAACAGGAACCAGGCGAAGAGGATGGTGAGGAGCAATGCGGCGAACGCGGCGAGCCCGCCGTCCTCGCGCCAGCCGAGCCAGGCGATGAATGCATCGAGCAGCCACCATAGGCCGAAGCCCAGCGCGGCGAAGATGACGAGCGTCAGCGCGAGAGACTTGGCGAGCACCTTGAGGAAGGCGCGGTCGCCAAGCTGGCCGATCGAGCGGGAGAGCGCGCGGAGCATTGGGAGGTGATGTGGCGCGGGCAGGCGCGCGTCAATGTTGCGGAGGTCGAACAGGGCGGCTAGGGCGCGGCTCATCAGTCCTCCCCGGAACGGGGAGGATTTTCAAGGGTCCCCCGCATGCCCGCACCCACGCTCGATGTCGTCGCGATCGGCAATGCGATCGTCGATGTCATCGCCCAGTCGGACGATGCCTTCCTCGCCGAGCAGGGGCTAGCCAAGGGTGCGATGCAGCTGCTGTTCACGAGCGAAGAGGCAGAGGCGCTTTACGCCAAGATGGGCCCCGGGATCGAGGCGAGCGGGGGTTCGGCGGCCAACACCGTCGCCGGGATCGCGGCGCTCGGCGGCAACGCGGGCTTCATCGGCCAGGTCGCCGATGACCAGCTCGGCAAGGTGTTTCGTCACGACATCACCGCTCTCGGCGTGGCGTTCGATACGGCGGGGCGCGCGGGCGAGCCGCCGACCGCGCGCTGCCTCATCCTCGTCACCTCCGACGGCGAGCGCACGATGAACACCTTCCTCGGCGCCTCGCAGCATCTCCCCGCGAGTGCGCTCGACAAGGGCCTGATCGAGAGCGGGGCGATCCTCTATCTCGAAGGCTATCTCTGGGACCCCCAGGAGCCGCGCGCGGCGATGGACGCGGCGATCCGCATCGCGCGCGGCGCGGGGCGCAAAATCGCCTTCACGCTGTCGGACGGCTTATGCGTCGATCGGCATCGCGGCGATTTCCAGCGGCTGATCGACGAGGGGCGGATCGACATCCTTTTCGCCAACGAGGATGAGATCAAGTCGCTCAATCAGACCGACGATTTCGAGACGGCGGTCGCCGCGACCTCGGCGAAGCTGCCGCTGCTCGTCGTCACGCGCAGCGAGATGGGCGCGATCGCAATCGCTGACGGCGAGCGTTTCGCGGTCCCCGCCGAGCCGATCGCGCGCGTCGTTGACGCGACCGGCGCGGGCGACCTGTTCGCGGCGGGCTTCCTCGCGGGGCAGGCGCGGCGCCACTCGGTCGAGGACAGCCTCGCAATGGGCGCGGTCTGTGCGGCCGAGGTGATCTCGCACTATGGCGCGCGGCCCGAGGCTGACCTCAGGGCGCTGGTGGCGAAACGGCTCGGCTAAGGCCCCTCCCCTTCAGGGGAGGGGCTTGTTCGCTCACTCCGTCCCTGGAACCGGCGGCTCGAGATCGGCGATCTCCGGCTCGTGGACCTCCATCCGGCCCTGGCCGAGGTGGCTCGCGCGATAGCTGTAGAGGAAGTAGATCAACAGCCCGACCGCCCCCCAGATCGGAAGCACCAGCATCGCCGACGTCGGCAGGTTGAAGAACAGGAACAGGCAGCCCGCGACCGTCGCGGGCGCGATTAGCCAGACCAGCGGCGTTCGGAACGAGCGCGGCCGGTTGGGCTCGGTGCGGCGCAGGATGAGCACCGCGATCGCGACCATCATGAACGCGTAGAGCGTCCCCGCGTTGGCGATGTCGGCGAGCTGGCCGACGGGCAGGAACGCCGCCGCCAGCGCGACGCCGATCCCGGTCAGCGCGGTAACGATGTACGGCGTCTTCCACTTGGGATGCACCGCCGACAGCTTCTCGGGGAGCAGCCCGTCGCGCGACATCACGAAGAAGATGCGCGTCTGGCCGAACAGCAGGATGAGGATGACCGAGGGCAGCGCCACGAAGGCGGCGATGCCGAGCAGATTGCCGATCGGCCCGAAGCCGATCTGGCGCAGGACGTGCGCGAGCGCCTCGTCCGAACAGACCAGCATCTCAGCATATTGCGCCATCGCGCATTGCTCGGCGAGCGCCTCGGAACCGGCGGGGAAGGGCGTGCCGTCGGGTCCCATGATCGGCTGGCCGCCGATCGCGCCGATCGCGCCCGCCGCGACGAGGATGTAGAACACCGTACAGAACAACAAGCTGCCGATCAGCCCGATCGGCACGTTGCGCTGCGGATTCTTGGTCTCCTCGGCCGCCGTCGAGACCGCGTCGAAGCCGACATAGGCGAAGAAGATCGTCGCCGCCGCGCCGACCGCGCCGACCCCCGAGCCGAAGCCGCCGAACACGCCGGCGGGGAGGAAGGGATTGAACTGGGCGACGTCCGCGCGCGGCAAGGTCAGGATGATGAACAGCGTCAGCGCGGTCACCTTGATCAGGACGAGCACGGCGTTGACGCGCGCGCTTTCGGTGGTGCCGATCATCAGCAGCCACGTGACGAGCAGCGCGATCCCAACGGCGGGCAGGTTGATCAGCCCGCCGGGCGCTCCGCCAAGCGCGAGCGGCCCCGCGGCGAGCGCGGCCGGCAATTGTATTCCCATGAATTCGTTGAGGATCGTTCCCGTGAAATAGCCCGACCAGCCGACCGACACCGCCGAGGCCGCGACCGCATATTCGAGGATCAACGCCCAGCCGACCGTCCAGGCGAGCAGCTCGCCCATCACCGCATAGGTGTAGGTGTAGGCCGATCCCGCCACGGGAATCATCGAGGCGATCTCGGCGTAGCAGAGCGCAGCGACGATGCAGATGCCGCCCGCGATCGCGAAGGCGAGCATGAGGCCGGGGCCGGCCTTTTGCGCGCCCGCCGCGGTCAGCACGAAAATCCCGGTGCCGATCACGCAGCCGATGCCGAACAGGGTCAGCTGGAACCAGCCGAGCGTGCGGTGGAGCGACTTGCGCTCGGCGGTGGCAAGGATGGCGTCGAGCGACTTTACGCGGCCCAGGATCATGCGGCTTACTCCCCTTGCGGACGCCTTCGCGGATGCGCGCGGCGCCCGGCTATTCCCTGGGCGCGGAGCCTAGCGCCAAAAGCGGGGCGCGCAACCGTTTATCGCCAGACCATGATCGGTTCAGATCGAATCGATCTGAGCCGTGAGTCATGGTCTACATCTTGGATGAGAGCCTGATTCACGCCTTCGGCGGAAGCGCGAAGCGCTTCCGCCTCAACGATCAGGCTCTAGCATCGGCCCGAGCGGGCGGCCGCCGAAGATGTGGACATGGAGGTGCGGCACCTCCTGATGGCCATGCGCACCGACGTTGGCGAGCAACCGGTAGCCGGGCTCGGCCAGCCCCGCCGCGCGCGCGACCTCGCCCACCGCGCGGATGAAGCCCGCGATCTCGGCATCGGAGGCGCGCGCAGAGAAATCGTCCCAGCTGACATAATCGCCCTTGGGAATGACGAGGATGTGCGTGGGCGCCTGCGGGTTGATGTCGCGGAACGCGAGCGCGAGCGCGTCGTCGTGGACCTTGTCGCACGGAACCTCGCCGCGCAGGATTTTGGCGAAGATATTGGCGGGATCGTAGGGCTGGGTGGCATCGATCGGCATGGTTATATCTCCGCGAGTTCTTCGACGGCATCTCTTATTCTCGGCCGGAAAACCGCGACGAACTCTCGCACCCTCGCTTGCAACCATTGGAGCGCGCGCTCCTTCTCTTGGTCGCTCGCCTTGCGATCAATTGTCAACAGCTCCTCGATCACAAATCGCCCCGGACTCTGTTCGATCAGCTCCGGGTTACCGCCCAGCTGCTGCTTCAGCTCGCTCCAGTCATCAACGATACGGGAGATCGCGGCTTCGCCCATGGTTCCGACGTTTGATGTCAGACGACAGCCAACACGCGGATGTGGGGTTCGCTTATCGAGTACGCTCACCCAGCAACTGCTCTTGGGCGCAGGCATATACAGTGAGAGCCAACCCTTCGGCGAAACGCGCGGGCGCGGTTGGTCCGGATCGTCCAGCACGAGCCCGGCTACCAATTCCTGCATGAAGTCCCGCCTTGATGAGGTCTCGCCGTCAAGATCGTCGTCCGGCTCTGAACCTGCTTGCCCAGCATCCACCAGCACGAATCCATCTGGCACGGCAACGACCTCACGGCCGATCAGGACGGTCTTTGCGAGCACACGCGGCGCGATGACGCGCGAGCCGTCCGCAGCGGCATGAATTGGCATCTCCACCAGTCCAAGCGTGAAATGGAGACCGGCGTGCGTCTGAAGATATTCGGAGATGGCCTCGACACCCTCGCGGATACCGTCACCGACGATCAGCAAAAGAAAACGCCCGCGCCGAAGATTCGTGGTGAGCGCATCGTTGAAGCCGATCTCGTCAATCTCGTGTCCGGCCGAGCGGACGAGCTCAAGCACAGTGTTTCCATCGCGCCTGAGACGACGGCTGACCTCCCTTTGAAGATCGGAAGATGTCCAGCGACTGAGCTCCTTCGCATAGTCGAGAATCTGTCCAACCACCTCACGCCGACCTTCCGGGTTTCGCCACAGCTTACATTCGACGAGCACCGGAAGGCCGCTCGCGGTCACCATGAAATTGTCGATCGGACCCGCAGGAGTGTTAAGTTCAGTGCAGATCGGCACGGGATCGATGAAAAGCGGATCTATCTCCGCTATCGGAAGGCAGTTCGGAAACTCCTGTATCAGCGCTTGGATTGCGGCCTCACTGAACTCGTGCCCACCGAGGCCCAGCGTGAGCGGGCGGAGCGATTCGACCGAAATCCCATCGGGCGAGATCAGCAGAGGCGTGGCGTGTTGTCGTGCCATACTCAGGTCTTGGTTCTTACGGCTTTCTCGTCAAGTCCCGAAACGCCTTCGCGGCGGTCGAGCTCGGCGAGAATGTCGGCGAGGGGGATGCCCGCATCGGCGAGCAGGACGAGGAGGTGGTAGAGCAGGTCGGCGGCTTCGCAGGTCAGCGCGTCGCGGTCGTCGCCGAGTGCGGCGATGACGGTCTCGAGCGCCTCCTCGCCGAGCTTGCGCGCGATAGCGGCGCGGCCTTCGTCGAATAGGCTCGCCGTGTAGGAGCCGGCTGGGTCGACGCCGCGCCGGCCGCGGATGGTCGCTTCAAGGCGGGCGAGCGTGTTGGGCATCGGCGCATGTGGCGCGGCGCCGGAGGTTTCGTCAACCGAACGCCGCCGCTCGCCCGCAGGAACCGCTCTCTACTGGTCCCGCTCACGCCGTTCGCGCCGCCCCTC
>JACMKH010000104.1 GCA_014380205.1 Sphingomonadaceae bacterium | reverse complement strand
GCGTAGCGCGCGACGGCAATGCCGTTGGCGATGCGGCGGACGTGCGCCGGCGGCTGCTTCCAGCTTTCGCGTGCGATCGCCTCGAGCTGGCGCGAGGGCACGACCAGCGCATGCGCCGCGCCGAGCGCGAGCCGCCGGAACCAGACGCGCTTCATCTTCTGTCCGCGCGCTTCGTCAGCGTTGAAGCCGTCCTCGTGATGGATCAGCGGCGGAAGCCCGTAGCGCCGGCCGTGGACGCGCCGCGTCATCACCGCGTCCATCGCCCCCCAGTTATAGGTGAGCACGAGATCGAATCCCTGCATATAGCGCCCGAGCGTCTCGTAGCGCGCGTGGCCCGGCTGGCCCGCGAGCAGCGGCGCATCGCCCGGGAATTCCACCTCGATGCCGGCATCGATCGCATCGCGCGCGCCCAGCGCGTCGGGCACCGCGCTCAGCACGACATGGTGCACCGCCGCGCCGAAATCGTTGATCAGCCGGACCGCGCGCGCTTCCTTGCCGCCGAGATCGAAGCTCGAATGGCAATGCAGGATGCGCGGGACATCCCCCATCCGCGCGTCAGAAGCGATAGCTCATTCGGATCATGAGCTGGATCGCGGTCATCCCGATATTGGTCGCGACGATCGGCGTGTCGACCGTTCCGGCGATGCCGTGGGTCTGCGAGCCGTAGTCGGTGTAGCGCAGCTCGACGCTGCCGAGCGCTCCCGCGCCGAACCAGCCGAGCGCGCCTACCCCGCCGGTGAAGCCGGTGTGGGTCGCGCGGTCGCTCGCCGTGACGGTGCGGATACCCGCCTCGCCGTTGGGCGCGAAGGTCGTGCCCGTGCTCGTCGTCTCGACGCGCGCGGCGGCGATCCCGCCGGTCACGAAATAGACGAGATCCTGCTGGCGCAGCCCGACGCGCAACCGCGCCGAGCCTGAGAACTCGGGATCGAGCGCGATATCCGAGGTCAGCGTGCGCTCAGGCAAGGTGCTGTCGTCCGCGAGATCCTCGACCGAGACGATCGAGCTTGTCCCGCCGCCCGAGGCGTAGTTCGCCTCGGCCTCGATGCCGAACAGCATGCTGCGGCTCGCGAAGTTGAAGCCGATCTGGCCGCCGACGACGGGGCTGATCCCCGTGGTCGCGCTTTCCTGCGCGAGCGTGACGGGTGAGGCGGGGATGACGATCGGCGGATCGCCCTCGTCGTCGCCGGGCACCGTCTCGGAGGGCCGCGTGACCGTGCGCTCGCCGATGCTGAAGCTGCCCCGCGAAAGGCCGACATTCACGCCGACGTAGAAGCCGGTGAACGGGTCGTCGGGGTCGGTCTCGGCCTGCGCGCCGGTCAGAGGAACGAGCGTGGCGGCGAGCGCGGCCGAAGCGAGACAGGTCTTACGCGTGAACAATGGAAGCACCCCTTTGGCGGCTGACAGGCCTGGGGCGATAGACAAGCGGCGCGGCGCGCGCAATCCGCCGCGCTTGCGCCTCGCCCCGTCCTCCCCCCATATCGGCGAATGACGATCGCGCCGCGCCCCGCGCCCTATCGGCCAGAGCCCGCGATCCTCGCACTCGGCGACGGCTTCTACGATCCCGTCGCGGCGGCGGATTTTCCGCAAACCATCCTGCGCTTTCGCAACGACCGCTGGGCAGCGGCGGTCGGCCTCGGCGATCTCGACGATACGGCCTGGACCTGCCATTTCGGGCGTTTCGAGCCGCTTCCCGACAATCTCGGGACGCCGCTCGCGCTGCGCTATCACGGCCATCAGTTTCGCGTGTACAACCCCGAGATCGGCGACGGGCGCGGCTTCCTATTCGCGCAGCTCCGCGACGGCGGTGATCGCCTGCTCGATCTCGGCAGCAAGGGATCGGGGCAAACGCCCTGGAGCCGCTTCGGCGACGGGCGGCTCACGCTCAAGGGCGGGGTGCGCGAGGTGCTCGCGACCGAGATGCTCGAGGCGCTCGGCGTCGAAACCTCGAAAAGCTTCTCGCTGATCGAGACCGGCGAGGCGCTCGAGCGCGGCGACGAGCCCTCGCCCACGCGATCCGCGGTGCTCGTTCGACTCAGTCATGGCCATATCCGCATCGGCAGCTTCCAGCGCCTCGCCGCCTATCGCGACGAGGA
This sequence comes from Sphingomonadaceae bacterium, assembly GCA_014380205.1. Taxonomy (GTDB): domain Bacteria; phylum Pseudomonadota; class Alphaproteobacteria; order Sphingomonadales; family Sphingomonadaceae; genus Parasphingopyxis. Next base: position 2,792 of record JACMKH010000104.1, on the reverse strand, counting down.
GCGGATGCGGCGGCTGATCGACTATTGCCTGCGCCATCTGCTCGACGACACTCCGGGCGACGACGCGCCCGCGCGGCTGCTCGGGCACATGGTCACGCGCGGCGCCAGGCTGGCTGCATCGTACATGGCGGCGGGCTTCGTCCATGGCGTGCTCAACAGCGACAATATCGCGATCACCGCCGAAAGCTTCGATTACGGACCGTGGCGCTTCACGCCGCAATGGGAGCCGGGCTTCACCGCGGCCTATTTCGACGAGGCGGGGCTCTACGGCTTCGCACGCCAGAGCGAGGCGATCCACTGGGACATCGCGCAGCTCGCGATATCGCTAAGGCTGATCGCGTCCGCCGAGCCGCTGATCGAGGCGCTCCAGGGCTATGAGGAGCGCTTCGTCGAGGCTTATCGCGCCGCGATGCTGGGGCGGCTCGGCGTGCGCCCGCGCGAGGCGCGATCGGACGCCGACCTCGTCAATGCGATCGAGCAGGAGCTCCGCAAGAGCGGCGTCGCGATCGACCGCTTTTTCTTCGACTGGCGCGGCGGCCGCCAACGCGCGGAGGGGCTCGATACCGCTTACGACGGCGACGATTTCGCCGACTTCCGCCGCGTCATCTCCTCTTATAGCGACCGGCCCGACGCGCGCGGCCACGCCTATTGGAGCGATCCCGATCCCTGCTCGATGCACATCGAGGAGGTTGAGGCGATCTGGGAGCGGATCGATGAGGCCGACGACTGGGGACCGTTCGAGGCCAAGATTGCGGCAGTGCGCCGGATGGCCGAGGCGCACCGGCCTGCCTCGTCAACCCACGATTAGCCGTCTTGCATCGTCAAATCTTCACCCTATTCCGTGCAAGGTCGCGAAATCATGGAGATCGCGACCCTTTCCCCGCGCCCGCCGGTCGCGACAGGAGCAGTGCCACGCGTGTCTGACGCCATGATCGTCTCGTTCGAGCCCGCCACCGGCGCCGAGCTGTGGAGCGGCCCGGTCGGCGACGCCGACGCCGAGGTCGCGCGCGCGCGCGAAAGCTGGGCGACTTGGGCCGCGCAGCCCGCGACCAACCGGATCGAGACGATGCGGCGCTTCGTCAACGTGATGCGCGCCAAGCTCGACAGTTTCGCCGACCTCATCGCGCGCGAGACAGGCAAGCCGCTGTGGGAAACGCGGACCGAGGTCGAGGCGGTGATGGCCAAGGTCGAGATTTCGGCGACCGCCTATATGGAGCGCACTTCGCACCACAAGCAGCAGGGCCAGATGGGCGACCAGAACGCGCTGCGCCACAAGCCCCACGGCGTGCTCGGCGTGCTCGGCCCGTTCAACTTTCCCGCGCATCTGCCCAACGGCCATATCGTCCCCGCGCTGATCGCGGGCAACGCGGTGGTGTTCAAACCTTCGGAGAAGACCCCCGCGGTCGGCGCGTTCCTCGTTCAGTGCTATCACGAGGCGGGCGTCCCCGAGGGCGTCGTCCGCCTTCTGACCGGCGGGCCGGATCAGGGCCGCGCGCTCGCCTCCCACCCGGATCTTGACGGGCTTCTTTTCACCGGCTCGTCGCGCGCCGGCATGGCGCTCCACCGCCAGTTTGCCGACACGCCCAACAAGATGCTCGCGCTCGAGATGGGCGGAAACAACCCGCTCGTGATGTGGGACGTCAAGGATGTCGGTTCGGCTGCCGCGATCGCGGTCCAGTCGGCGTTCATGACCGCGGGCCAGCGCTGCACCGCCGCGCGGCGGCTGATCGTCGAGGACGGCGCGCACGAGCCGCTGATCGAGGCGATCGGCAAGCTCATCGACCGGATCATCGTTGGCGCGCCGCACGACCAGCCGCAGCCCTTCATGGGCACGGTTATCGACAATGCCTCGGCCGAGGCGGTGACCGACGGTTTCCTCGCGCTGATGATGCGGGGCGCCAAGCCGATCAAGCATCTGCGCCGCGATATCGCCGACAAGCCCTTTCTCACCCCCGGGCTGATCGACGTCACCGATGTCCACGGCCGCGCCGACGAGGAGATTTTCGGCCCCTTGCTCCAGGTTATCCGCGTCCCCGATTTCGACGCCGCGCTTGCCGAGGCCAACGCGACGCGCTTCGGCCTATCGGCGTCGCTCGTCGGCGGCGCGCCCGAGCTCTACGACCGCTTCTGGGCCAACATCCGCGCGGGGATCGTCAATTGGAACAAGCCCACCAACGGCGCCTCCTCGGCCGCGCCGTTCGGCGGCATCGGCCTCTCGGGCAACCACCGGCCGAGCGCCTATTACGCGGCGGATTATTGCGCCTATCCCGTGGCGTCCGCCGAAGCCCCACAGCCGCGAGCGAGCATCGCGGTCGGGCTAAAGGACGCCTAGCGGCGCGCTGGGGCTGCAAGCTCAGCTAAACCGGCGCAAAGCAAGCGTCGATTGTCTCGGCGCGCCCGCCACCTCATTTCGCGAGCATGTCGAAGCACGCGCGATCCTTGGGCAGGGTGATCCTCGTTGGAGCAGGTCCGGGCGATCCCGAGCTGTTGACCTTGCGCGCCGCGCGCGCCCTCTCCGAGGCCGATCTCGTCGTACACGACGGGCTGGTCGATGATCGCGTGCTCGATCTCGTCCCGCGCGAAACGCCGCTTATCTCGGTCGCCAAGCGGCGCAGCCGGCACACGCTGCCTCAGCCCGGCATCAACGAATTGCTGATCGAGAAGGCGCGCGCGGGGCTTACCGTCGTGCGGCTCAAGGGCGGCGACCCGCTGATCTTCGGGCGCGGCGGCGAGGAGGCCGAGGCGCTTCGCGCGGCGGGGCTTGCAGTCGAGATCGTCCCCGGCGTCTCGGC
>JACMKH010000103.1 GCA_014380205.1 Sphingomonadaceae bacterium | reverse complement strand
GCTCGCCTCGGCGCCGCGCGGCGACGGGCATCCCGTGCTCGTGCTGCCGGGGATGCTCGCGAGCGACCGGTCGACGGGCGTGCTGCGCACCTATCTCGCCAATCTCGGCTACGAGGTCCACAAATGGGAGCTCGGCCGCAATCTCGGCGCGCGCGCGATCGGCGTCGAGGGTGAGCGGCTGATCGAGCGGCTGAGCACGATCCATCGCGCCAACGGCCGCAAGGTCAGCCTGATCGGCTGGAGCCTCGGCGGGGCCTTCGCGCAGCTGCTCGGGCGGCGGCTGCCCGAGCATGTCCGGAGCGTGATCACCCTGGGCTCCCCGTTGCGCGGCGACCCGCGCGCGAGCAATGTCTGGCGAATTTATGAGATGGCGACGGGCGACCGCGTCGACAGCGTGCGCACCACCCGCCAGCGCGACGAGATCGCCGCCCCGCCAGAGGTCCCGACGACGGCGATCTTCAGCAAGGCCGACGGTGTCGTGCCGTGGTGGAACTGCCAGGTCACCGAGGGGCCGACCGCCGAGAATGTCGAGGTCTACGGCAGCCATTGCGGACTCGGCGTCAACGCGGCGGCGCTTTATGTGATCGCCGACCGGCTCGCCCAAAAACCCGGCGAATGGCGCCGCTTCGCCCCGATGGCGCTCGCCGCCCCGCTCTATCCTCGCGCGCGGGCGAGCTAAGCCGCTTCCACCGCCTTGCGCTTCCGCTTCTTCGGGGCGGGCGCGGCGCTCCCGTCGGCCGCCCGTTTGAGCGCGGCGAAGCTCTCGCGGAGCGCGTCGGCGTAGTTCTGCGGGTCGGGAAGCGCGTCGCGGTCGGCGGTGAACGAGATGGTGAGCATGCCGTTGTAGCTGTAGGCGACGTTGACCAGCCCGGTGCCGTCGAACAGCGGCACCGTGCCATATTGCGCGACGAGCTTGGCCCCCGCGAAATAGAGCGGCATCGGCGGGCCGGGGACATTGGTGACGCCGCAGTTGACCGCGGGGGCGTGCGCGTTGGCGAGCCCCGTGCGCGTGTAGAGCCGCGCGCCGAGCCCGAACAGCGCGCCGGGCATCAGCTCGCTCATCCGCGCCAGCGTGCGCGCGCCGACCGCGTTGGTGAGCTCCTTCGATTCCTGGGTCTTGCGGTGGACATGGCCGAGCCGCTCGACCGGATCGGCGATCGTCGTGCCGAGATCGACGACCATCGCCGAGACCTGGTTGCCCGCCGCGCTCTTCTCGTCGGCGGTGCGCACCGAGATCGGCGCCATCGCGGTGAGATTCTCCGAGGGCAGCGCGTCGCGCCCCGCGAGATAGGCGCGCAGCGCCCCGCCGATCGTCGCGAGCACGACGTCGTTGACCGTCGCGCCCTCGACCAGCGCGCGGACCGCCTTGATGTCGTCGAGCGCGAACAGCACCCCGTCGAACACGCGATGGGCGGAGATCTTCTTGTTGAGCACGGTGTCGGGCGCGAGGCTCGTCACCGGCAGCTTGAGATCGCGCGCGAGCAGCCCGCTCGCCGCCTTCGACAGGCCGGGGACGCCGCGCGCGAGCACGTCGAGCATGGTGAAGGGCTGGCGCAGCGCGTTGATGTGCGCGCGCGCGAGCAGCTCGGCGTCGGTCGGCTTGCTGCCCGGCTTCCACGTCACGCCGAAATCGCGCGGCCCCGCGTCGGGCTCGAGATCGTGGAGCGCGGTGGTGATCTCGACCCCCGACACGCCGTCGATCGCGGCATGGTGGACCTTGGAGAGCAGCGCGATCGAACCCTTCGGAATCCCCTCGATATCGTCGAGACCCTCGATGATGTGGAATTCCCACAGCGGGCGGGTGAGGTCGAGCGGGCGCGCGTGGAGCCGCGCGGTCAGGATGCAGAGCTGGCGCCAGTCGCCGGGCTCGGGCAGCGCGATGTGGCGGACGTGATATTCGAGATCGAAGTCGGGGTCCTCGATCCAATAGGGATGATCGAGATCGAGCGGCACGCGGACGAGCTTCTGGCGGAAGGCGCGCGCGCCGTCGAGCCGGCTCTCGATGAAAGCGAGCACCTCCTTGAAGCGCCACTTGCCGTTGGGCGCGGTCGAGGGGTCGTAGATCGCGAGCGAGCCGATGTGCATCGGCGTGGTCGGCGTCTCGAGATAGACGAAGCTCGCGTCCATCGCGCTGAGTTGCTGCATCCTGGCTCTCCCCGGCTGTCGAGCGGCCTGCATAGCACAATCCTGGCGGCGCGCGCGATTCGGCCCGTCGCGCGGCCACTTGCCACGATTTGGGGCAGTGCCTAGATTGGAGGCGCGATGGAGCCCCGCCTTTCCTCTCCCGCCCCCGCCAAGCCGGGCGACGCGATGCCCCCGGTGCGCCACGCCGATTTCGCGATCGGCGATATCGTGCGCCACCGGCTGTTCGACTTTCGCGGGGTGATCTTCGACGTCGATCCGGTGTTCGCCAACACCGACGAATGGTATGAGGCGATCCCCGAGCAGATCCGTCCCCCCAAGGATCAGCCCTTCTATCACCTGCTCGCCGAGAACGCCGAGAGCAACTACATCGCCTATGTCAGCCAGCAGAACCTCGTCCCCGACGAGACCGACGAGCCCGTCGACCATCCCGCGATCTCGGGGATATTCGAGGACTATGCCGAGGGGCGCTACCGGCTGAGGCGCGAGCACCGGCACTGACTCGGCCGGCTTTCGGTAAGCTGGCGCCGTAACCTGGCGCCACAATTTGTCATGCGCCACGAAGTGAAGATTCCCGGCATTAGGTAGCAGCCGCAGAAAGTTAGCGCTGCCTTGAAACCCGCGCAAACGCTAGGGTTGGTGCATGACAGACTACATGGTGGAAGGGCTCGCGAAGAAGCGAGCCGAGCTGGCCGGCGAATTGAGCTGACGCATGAACGGCTGAGCGCGCTCGCGGTGGACCTTGAACATATCGACGCCACCTTGCGGATTGTCGCGCCCGGTATGGCCGTGGAGGCGACAAGTCCAAGGTGTTTCGCCCGCCTGCCACCGTCGAGTATGAGACTCGCGCGAAGAACCTGCTAAAAGCGGCGCTCAAACGGCAGGGAAATCACTTATGCGGGCTTGGCCGAGAAGCTGGGCGAACTCGGGGTCCAGGAGACCGAGCGTAACCTCAACAACGAGATCAGCCGTGGCGGGTTCTCAGCGGCGTTCCTACTCCAATGCCTAGAGGCAGTTGGTGCATCCTCATTGCGCTTGCAGGGTTAGGCGTAGGCAATCCAATAGACCACGGCGCTCACGCTCGCGCCCCCAATCGTAACGCCGAGCGCGAAGGGAGCCCTGAACCAGCCCCACCTGTTGCCACCCAAAACCGAATTGATGTCAATCTCCGCGATGAAGAAGCCTCGCGAACAAATTTAGAGACCAATGCAGCCGAGGAGCGCGCTCAGCGCGATCTTGATGCCCAAGAGGACATGGCAAAATGGGCCTTTTGGTTGCTGCTGGTTGGGATTATCTCGACTGTAATCGGAATAATTGGTGTTTCCTTCATTTGGTTGACGCTGAAGGCTACTCGCGATGCTGTTATTGAGGCTGGCGAAGCGACCGAGGCGGCGAGAGCCGCCGTCAAAGCCACTGAAGAATCCGCCCAAAACCAATTGAGAGCGTGGGTCCGTGTCGATACCGAATTTATTTCTTGCAGGCGGCTCGACACCGCCGCGTGTTTCACGTTGCGCGTCAGGGCAGAAAATGTGGGACAAACCCCAGCATTGAGGGTCGCGGGCGATGCCATGCTCTCCCTCCACCCCTCGATTCGTGCAGGGCGGGGCGAATTGCCAAAGCTGGTTTACGCGCCGCGCGATTTGCCATCGTTGATGCCCCGCGAGACTGCTGAGTTCCGGTTGGAATTGAAGCTGACCAATGAGGAGATCGGGACCGCGATGGATGTAGCGCAAGCGCAAGGGTGCTGGCCGGTAGTGGTCGTTGATACCGTATTGGTTTATTTCACGATTTTCGACACCGAACAATGTCGTAAGACTAGCGCGCGACATGTCATAACAAGCGCTATGCCGCTGTGGGAGAACCGTGAGGCCATACACAGGTGGCTTATCGACGGGCCGCGTGATGTCGATGCGGCGCACTTTGGGCGCGACCTCGTTGCCCCCGTCTATATGAGCTAATGGGGTCAAGGGTGTTGGGCAAAGGATGGCAAGCCCCCCAATGAGCGCGCTTAGAATCCCGATCATGCCTCGTCGCTCCCTTCCAAGAGAGCGGCATCGGGGTAGTTTTCGTCGGAAACCCGGGGATTTCTGCGGTTGCGGCCTAATACCGAATATTCCTCTCGATCTCGCGCCGCGCTATGTCGGTTTCGTTCGGGGGAGCGAATGAATGATGCGCAACCGATAGCGCCGACCGGCGAACCCGAGGCCGGCGAGCACTTTCGCGCGTTCATGAGCTACAGCCATGCCGACGCGGCGGCAGCACGACGATTGCATCGCAGGCTCGAGACCTACCGGCTTCCGCGCCGTCTCGAGCCGACGGCAGCGGAGGAGGGATCGCCGCGCCGGCTCGGGCGCATTTTCCGCGACCGGGAGGATCTTCCCGCCGCGTCCGACCTGTCGGAATCGGTTCAGCGCGCGATGACCGTCTCAGAGGCGCTGATCGTGCTGTGCTCCCCCGAAGCGAAAGCCTCGCCCTGGGTCGGCAAGGAGATCGCGCTGTTTCGCCGGCTTCACCCCGACCGGCCGATCCTCGCCGCGCTCATCCGCGGCGCGCCGGCGCAAGCCTTCCCGGTCGAGCTTACCGAGGGAACCGAGCCGCTCGCAGCCGATCTCAGGCCCGAGGGCGATGGCCGGCGGCTGGGCTTTCTCAAGATCGTCGCGGGGCTTGCCGGGGTTCCGCTCGACGCGCTGGTGCAGCGCGACGCGCAGCGCCGCGTCCGTCGCATCACCTGGGTCACGCTCGCCGCGTTGATCGCCATGGTGGCGATGGCGGCGATGACGATCGTCACGCTCGACGCCTATCGCCGGGCTGAGCGTGCGCGCGCCGCCGAGGCCG
>JACMKH010000102.1 GCA_014380205.1 Sphingomonadaceae bacterium | reverse complement strand
GCGAACACCGCGACCGCGATGCCGACGACGATGAAGCCGATGTTGAACGCGATCTTGAGCAAGGTCAGCACCAGCCAGACCGCGACGATGGCGATGACGACCGCGATGGCAATCGAGGTGATCTGCTTCATGCTGTGGTCTCCGCCATATGCTTCAATGTCGTCGGCCCGCCGACCGGCGCGCTGGTCTGCCGCTTGACCTGCGGCCCCGGTTTGGGCGTCTCGCCGCGCGCGAGGCTTTCCAGGATCGCACTCATCTTGTCGAAATCGAGGTCTTCGTAATTGTCGTCGTTGATCTGGACCATTGGCGCGTTGGCGCAGGCGCCGAGGCATTCGACCTCGGTCAGCGTGAACAGGCCATCTGGGGTAGTCTTGCCCTTGGCGAGCCCCTTGTCCTTGCATGCCGCCATGACGTTGTCCGATCCGCGCAGCAGGCAGGGGGTCGTCCCGCACAGCTGGACGTGGAAGCGGCCGACGGGGACGAGATTGTACATGGTGTAGAAGCTCGCGACCTCATAGGCGCGCATGTACGGCATATCGATCTCGCGCGCGACGAACTCGATCGCGGGGACGGGGAGCCAGCCCTGGGTGTTCGTCCCCGCGCCGATCTGGCGCTGCGCGAGATCGAGCAGCGGCATCACCGCGCTCGCCTGCCGCCCCGGAGGGTACCGCGCGACGATCTCCTTCGCCTTGGCCGCGTTGGCCTCGGTCCAGGCGAACGCCCCCCAGCGCGCGCGGATCGACTCGGTTTCGAGCGCGGTGTCGGTAGAGGAGTTGGAGTATTCGACCATGGTCAGGCACACTCCCAATCGCCTACACAAATGTCCTCGCCACAGATCTGGCATAACGCGGATATACCGAAAGCATCAAAATAATCCGATGGATTTCCTCCGTGTTCGCGAACAATGTCCTCAATTTCGTCCAAGTCTATATTGTATATCGTTTGAGCCGTTATCGAAAAAGGTTCAGAGTGACCATTGGCGCACGCGACTGATGAGCGCTCCTCGCTCTGAAAATATGTGGTGCCATGTCCCAGACGACCGTCATAACCATCGCGCCCGCTATCGAAAAACACGATCTCCTTGCCACAGCCCTTACAGGTCAGCCCGACTGGATCGCTGTGCATGCCGTGTTCCCGGGGCCCCGCGGAAAGCCCTGCTCGGGGCGCTGGGCACCTGCAGTCCAAACGCCACTCCACGGAATCACTAGATACGTAAAGAGCCTTCACGAGAAGGCCTGCAAGATTGACGGGGGGCTTAGCGCTCGCCTCAAGCGCGATGGATACGCCTCTCACCGGTCACACTCCCCGAACACCACGTCGATAGCGCTCAGCACCGCAGTCGTATCCGCGAGCATGTGCCCCTTCATCATGAAGTCCATCGCCTGGAGGTGGCTGAAGGCGGTGGGGCGGATCTTGCAGCGGTAGGGCTTGTTGGTGCCGTCGGCGACGAGATAGACGCCGAACTCGCCCTTGGGGCTTTCGGTCGCGACGTAAACCTCGCCCGCGGGGACGTGGAAGCCCTCGGTGTAGAGCTTGAAGTGATGAATCAGCGCCTCCATCGACTGCTTCATCTCGGCGCGCCTGGGGGGCACGACCTTGCGATCGAAGCTCGCGATCGGGCCTTCGGGCATCTCGGCGAGGCATTGCTTCATGATCCGCGCCGATTGCCGCACCTCCTCGACGCGCACCATGAAGCGGTCGTAGCAATCGCCGCGCGTCCCCACCGGCACCTCGAAATCCATCCGGTCGTAGACGTCGTAGGGCTGGCTCTTGCGCAGGTCCCACGGCACGCCCGCGGCGCGGATCATCGGGCCCGAGAAGCCCCAGGCGATCGCGTCGTCGCGCGCGACGAGGCCGATGTCGACGTTGCGCTGCTTGAAGATGCGGTTGTCGGCGACGAGGCTGATCGCATCCTCGAACAGGCGGGGCACGCGGTTGTCGAGCCAGTCGGCGATGTCGACGAGCAGCTTGAGCGGCACATCCTGGTGGACGCCGCCGGGGCGGAACCAGGCCGCGTGCATCCGCGCGCCCGACGCGCGCTCGTAGAAGTTGAGCGTGTCCTCGCGCAGCTCGAACAGCCACAGGTTGGGCGTCATCGCGCCGACGTCCATGACGTGGCTGCCGAGGTTGAGCATATGGTTCGAGATGCGCGTGAGCTCGGCGAACAGCACGCGGAGATATTGCGCGCGCGTGGGCACCTCGAGCCCGAGCAGCTTCTCGATCGCGAGCACGAAGCTGTGCTCCATGCACATCGGCGAGCAGTAATCGAGCCGGTCGAAATAGGGCAAAGCCTGGAGATAGGTCTTGTATTCGATCAGCTTCTCGGTGCCGCGGTGAAGCAGCCCGATGTGCGGATCGACGCGCTCGACGATCTCGCCGTCGAGCTCCATGACGAGCCGGAGCACGCCGTGCGCGGCGGGATGCTGCGGGCCGAAATTGACCGTGTAATTGGCGATCGCGGTGTCGCCGACGGTGGGGTCGGCGGGATCGCGCTCGCCGGCGAGCTCCTCGAGATATTCAGCCATCAGGGATGCCCCCCATCCCTGCCCGCCGCCTTGTCGACCGGCTCGGCCGCCTCCGCATTCGCCTTCGCGCCGGCCCCCGTCTGTTCGGGCCGCTCGGTCGTCTTGGGTGTCGGCGCGGCGGGGGCGCCCTTGGGATCGCCCGTCCCCTTGATCTCGTCCGCTTTCAATGGCGTCGGCGCGCCCGGCGCCTCGGGCGCGGCCTTCTCGTCGCCGGGAAGGATGTACTCGGCGCCCTCCCACGGGCTCATGAAATCGAAGGTGCGGAAATCCTGCGCGAGCTCGACGGGCTCGTAGACCACGCGCTTGTGCTCCTCCGAATAGCGCAGCTCGACATAGCCGGTGAGCGGAAAATCCTTGCGCTGCGGATGGCCCTTGAAGCCGTAATCGGTGAGGATGCGCCTGAGGTCGGGATTGCCCTCGAACAGCACCCCATACATGTCGAACACCTCGCGCTCGAGCCAGCCCGCGACGGGCCAGAGCGAGGTGATCGAGGGGACGGGCGTCTCCTCGTGGGTGGTCACATGGACGCGGATGCGATGATTGCGCGTCAGCGAGAGCAGGCAATAGACGATTTCGAACCGCTCGGGCCGATCGGGCCAGTCGACCCCCGCCATCTCCATGAGCTGCTGATAGCCCTCGTCGCGCAACTGGGCCATCGTCTGGACCAGCCCTTCGCGGCGAACATGAAGCGCGACCTCGCCGACCTCGTATCTGAGTTCGATGAGCTGGTGGCCGAGTAGCGCCCGAAGCATGCCAAGCAGAGTGTCGTCGGTCTTGATGAGGGGGGCGGGCGAGCTCACCGCTCGATCGTGCCCACGCGCCTGATTTTCCGCTGGAGCTGCATCACCCCGTAGAGCAGCGCCTCGGCGGTCGGCGGGCAGCCGGGGACATAGATGTCGACGGGGACGATCCGGTCGCAGCCGCGCACCACGCTATAGCTGTAGTGGTAATAGCCGCCGCCGTTGGCGCAGCTGCCCATCGAGATGACGTAGCGCGGCTCGCTCATCTGGTCGTAGACGCGCCTCAGCGCGGGGGCCATCTTGTTACACAAGGTCCCGGCGACGATCATCACGTCGGACTGGCGCGGGGAGGCGCGCGGGGCGACGCCGAAGCGCTCCATGTCGTAGCGCGGCATGTTGACGTGGATCATCTCGACCGCGCAGCAGGCGAGCCCGAAGGTCATCCACCACAGCGAGCCCGTCCGGGCCCATTGGAACAGATCCTCGGTCGAGGTGACGAGGAAGCCCTTGTTGGAAAGCTCGTCGTTGAGCCCGGCTGCGAAAGCGGGATCGGGCGGCGTTCCCGGTGTGGGCTCGGCGAGCGTCACTCCCATTCGAGCGCCCCCTTCTTCCACGCATAGGCGAGGCCCACCGCGAGCTCGAGCAGGAACACCATCATCGCGCCCCACCCCACCCAGCCGGTCTCCTCGAGCGTCACCGCCCAGGGATAGAGGAAAGCCGCCTCGAGATCGAAGATGATGAACAGGATCGCGACGAGGTAGAAACGCACGTCGAACTGCGACCGGCTGTCCTCGAAAGCGGGAAAGCCGCATTCATATTCGGTGAGCTTGTTGGCGTAGGGCTGGTGGGAGCCGGTGAAGCGCGACGCGATCATCGGCAGGAAGACGAACGCCGACGACAGACCGAGCGCCACGCCGAGGAACAGCAGGATCGGCAGATATTCGATCAGATCGACGGAAATCGTCTCGGGCAAGCTGCTTCTCGCGAACGGGGAAATTGCGCGCTTTCCTTAGAAGCGGGCCGCTTGGCCCGCAAGGGCGGCGGGCAATGAGAATGATTCGCAAAAGAGCGGAATTGCGCTGATTTTTTTGAATTTCGCCTCCTAATTGCGCAGCCTCAGCGCCCTCACCCGCGTGGGCCGTTGCGGGACCGCGGGATCGGGCGTGGGCCCGTCGGGATAGCGCTCCCATTGCGCGTCCGAATTGTAGAGCAGCACGCCGTCGCACACCGCGCCGAGCGTGGGCTCGCCCCACTCGGGATTGGCGCGCTCGAGCGTCTCCACCGATGCGATGCGCGCGCCATCCGCCGACAGGGTCAGCCGCAGGATCGCGCGCGGATTGGCGCCGTTGCGGATCGCGATCAGCGCGCCGCCGTCGCGCGCGAGGCCATCGATGCCGTCGAGCATCGCCGGTGTGTCCGCCGCGACACGACTGACCGCGCGCGTCGCAAGATCCACCCGCGCGATGCCATAGCCATAGGAGGCGACATAGAGCGCAGCGCCGTCGGCCGAGACCGCCATGCCCTGGCTGCTCTGGATCGCGCCGGCGGGAACCAGCGGCTTGAGCGCG
>JACMKH010000101.1 GCA_014380205.1 Sphingomonadaceae bacterium | reverse complement strand
GCGGGCGGACGATCCGCGTGACGCTTTCTTCGGCCACAAGCGGGGGGGTCTCGCCGAGGATTGCGGCGGGGCCGTGCGCCGCGAGATAGCGGTGGAAGCCGTACCAGGTCCTGAGGTTCGCCGCATTGTCGAACGCCGCGCGCGCGATCGGCTGGCCGTCGGCGAGGACGCGCTCCAGCGCATCGGCGAGCGCGATCGCGTCGGGCGCGACGAGACACGCGGCGTGGTCGGCGGGATCGATCAGCTCGGGCGTCCCGCCCACCGCCGTCGCGACGAAGGGGATGCGATGGACCAGCGCCTCATAGACCGCCATCGTCGAATTCTCGATCAGCGAGGGCATCACCGCGATCGCGTCGCGCGCGCAGATCAGCGAGAGCGCCTCGGGCTGGTTGAGATCGGTGACCAAGTCGATCTCGATCGGCCATTGTGCGGCGTGCGCCTCGATGAAATCGATCGGCTTGATGTCGCCGCGGCTGGCGATGCGCTCGCCCTCCTTGCCGAGGAAGGTGATCTTGGCGGGGGCCGCGCCGCGCGCGACGAGCGCGTCGACCGCCGCGCAGAACAGCTCGAGCCCCTTGCGCGGCTCGAGCCGCCCGAAGAAGACGAGCTCGCGGCTCGCGACCAGCTCGCCGACCTCGCGTGGTGGACGCGGGTCGACGACCTTGATTTCGGAGAAGTCGACGATGTTGGGCTGGACGAAGCAGCGCGCCTCGGGAAGCCGATAGCCGATATGGGCCATGAAGCTCAGCAGGTGCGCGCTGCCGCCGACCACCATGTCGGCCCATTCGACGCATTTCTGCTCGGCGAAAGCGGCGACGAGCAGGTCGCGCCGCTCGATCGGGCGCATCTGGTAATGCCGGTTCCAGATATAGGGCGAGGAGGTCTTGACGATGAACAGCGTGTCGCGGAACGCGAGCCCGAGCCGCTTGGCGGCGAGGCAGCAGAAGGCGCCGCCGCGCCATTCGGAGGTGTGGACCACCGCGAAGCGGTCGTTTGCTTTGAGCCACAGATAGAAGGCGTAGTGCCGCGCCTGCCATTCGATCGCCGCGCCGAACAGCGCCAGATCGGGAAGCTCGAGATAGACCAGCGTGATGCCGAAGCCCGCGAAATGCGCGATCCAGTGCTCGGGCGTCTCATTCTCGACCTGGCGGCCCTTGAGATAGAGCACCGTGACGCGATGCCCCTGCGCGGCGAGCCCGCGCGCGAGATGATAATAGGTCGAAGCGATTCCGCCGTTGCGGACGGGGCCGAGGATCTCCTCGGTCGCGATCAGGACGTCGAGCGTTCCGGGCGAATCGCTCGCATAAGCCTCGAGCGACGGGAAGCGCGCCGTCGCGAAATCGTCACGCTGCATGGGGTCGCGGGCATTTACGCATGGGCGCGCGCGGCTTAGGGGCGTGCCCCGATATTGGCAACACGCCGCCGCCGCGTGGGGAAGTTCCGGACGATGCGCATATTGATCACCGGCGGCGCCGGCTTCATCGGCGGAACGCTGATCGCGCGCCTCGCGGGGCGCGGCGGCCACGAGATTGTCGCGTTCGACAATGAATCGCTCGGCCGCCGCGAGGACATCGCCGATCTCGATTGCCGGTTCGTCGCGGGCGACATCCGCGACGGCGACGCGCTCGCGGCCGCGCTCGACGGCGTCGATGCGGTCGTCCACCTCGCCGCCGACACGCGCGTCATCCCCTCGATCGAAAATCCCGCGCACAATTTCGACGCCAATGTGCGCGGCAGCTTCACGCTGCTCGAGGCGATGCGCGCGGCGGGGGTCAAGCGCCTGGTCAGCGCCTCGACCGGGGGCGCGATCGTCGGCGCGGCCGATCCGCCGGTGAGCGAGGCGATGCCGCCCGCGCCGCTCTCGCCCTATGGCGCGTCCAAGCTCGCCGTCGAGGGCTATTGCTCGGCATATGCCGCGAGCTACGGCATGGCCTGCGCCTCGCTGCGCTTCTCCAACGTCTACGGCCCGCGCTCCTTCCGCAAGGGCAGCGTCGTCGCGCTGTTCATACGCCAAATGCTGAAACGCGAGACGCTGACCATCCACGGCGACGGCAGCCAGACGCGCGATTACGTCTTTGCCGACGACCTCGCCGACGGGATCATCGCGGCGATCGATCGCGGCGCGAGCGGCGTCTTCCAGCTCGGCACGGGCGTCCCCACCGCGCTCGACGATCTCGTCGCGATGCTGCACGAAGTGAGCGGGCGTGAAATCCCGGTCGAATACCGGCCCTTCCGCGCGGGCGAGATCGTCCACACCTGGTGCGACATCGCGTGCGCGCGCGATGTGCTCGGCTATGATCCGGCGACTCCACTCCGCGAAGGCCTCGCGCGCACCTGGGTATGGTTCGTCGACAACCGCGCCCGGCTCGGGGTCTGACCGCGCTTGTCTCGCGCTCCCGATTCCGCGAAGACGCCGCGCGTGAAGCACGTCGCCTTCTTCGAGCCGCGCTACCTGCCCGACGCGCCCAATGTCTGGCGCGTCCAGGGCGGCAGCCGCTATCCGAGCATCCTCGGCGATCTCCACCAGCACGCGCGGATCACGCTGCTGATGAGCGGGCTTCCGCCCAAGGACGATCCACATCGATGTCGGCTCGAGCAGCAGTTCGGCGTCGCCTTCGCGCGCCTCGAATCGATCGACGACGCGCGCGAGGCGGCGCTGCCGACGATGACCGCCGACTATCGCGACGCGATTGCCGAGCGCGCGCCCGACGTGGTCTCGACGCTCAACGGCCGGATGATCGGCTATAATTTCGCGCTCGCGCGCGCCGCGCGCGCCGAGGGCGTAGACTATGTCTATCGCCTCGCGGGCAACGATCTCGCCTCGCGCGGCGCGGTGGCGGAGGCGGAAGGACGGCCCTTCTACGGTACGGCGCTCTACGCCGGGCTCGCCGCGCAGGATCGCTATGCGATGGAGGCCGCGCGCACCGTCATCGCGATGGGCGAAGGCGAGCGCCTCCGCGCAGCGCCGATAGTCTCGGATCCTGACAAGATCGCCGTGTGCCGCCGCGGCGTCGACCTCGACCATTTCGCACCCGCCGAGACCGCCCCCGAGCGCTGCGATCGATTCCTGTTCGTCGGCCGCGACAGCGCCGAGAAGGGCATCGAGCTGCTCGAGCGCGCCGCCGATCTTGCCGCGCGCCTGCGCCCCGCAATCAGCGTCAGCTTCGCGGGCGATCTCGCCCCGCGCGACGCGCCCCAGCGCCATTATCCGGGCTTCGTCGGCTATGACGATCTGCCCCGCCTCTACCGCGAGCATCACGCGCTCGTGCTCGCCGCCTCCTCCGAGGGGTTTCCCCAGGTCGTGATGGAGGCGATGGCGTGCGGGCGTCCCGCTATCCTGCCGCGCGCGCTGTTCGCGCAGGATTTCCCGACCGAGGATGCCGCGCTGCTCGTCGATCTCGACGCCGAGGCGATCGCGGAGGGGATGGTCGCGCTCCACGACGATCCCGCGCGCCACGCGGCGATGCGCGAGGCGGCGCTCGCGCGCG
>JACMKH010000100.1 GCA_014380205.1 Sphingomonadaceae bacterium | reverse complement strand
TGGCCGGCCGCGCGGCCGTCGGGCCGGGGGCAGGCGTGCCCTCCATCATCGAACGGCCAAGGCCGACGACCTCGCTCAGCGGATCGGCGACCGCCTCCTGACCGGTGATCTTGCCCGGCGTGAGCGTCGGACCGAACCAATCCGTGAGCAGCTGGTCACGGAAGAAGTCGAGCGCCCACTTCTCCTTTTCCTTCTCGTCCGCCTCGCCGGTAAAGTCGAACACCTTGATCTCGATCGCGCCGGTCTGCTTGAGCTGCTCGAAGGCGGCCTCGAGCCCGGCGCGGAAGAACATGTACTGACCTTCGAGGCTGGCGCTGAACTGCTGGAAAATGCGTTCGTAATCGGCCTTGATCTCGACATTGATCGCCGGACGCATCGCCGAATAGGTCAGCGAGTAGACGACGCCGATCGGCGCGAGGCCGTCGCTGAACGCCTGCGCGAGGATGGTGGCGCCTTCCTGGCTCAGCGTCAGGCTGAACGCCGCGCGGTTCTGCGCGTCGAGCGAGGGCGTGGTCGCGCCCAGTATCTCCTCGACCGCGTTGAACGCGCCCGCGGGCGCGGCGCTGGCGCTCGTGCCGGCGCTGCCCTGGAGGTTGAGCGCGATGCACTGCACGGTTCCGGTCTCGAACGGCGCCGTCGCGAGGACCGCGTCGGTGACGCCGGGTTGCGAGGCGAGCGCCGCCTTGATCCGCGCCTCGCGCTGCGGCGAGAGCTGGCACGTCGTCTCGATCATCGCGAAGCCGCCGCCCTTGACGCCGCCGTCGGCGACCGCGGGCTTGTATTTGAGAAAGCTGATCGCGGGCTGGTTGTCGCCCTCGCGCCGGGCGAGCGTCACCGGACCGGGAAGGCACCAGAACTGGTTGGGATCGGCATGATCGCGAAACACCGAGATGCCGTCGACGGTCATGGCGCGTTCGAGGCTCAGCATGGCAGGGCTCCAGTGGCCGGGCGGAAGGGGAGGATCGGGCGCACGATCACGGCGCCTTCAACTGGATCAGCCCATCCTCGCTCGCCTCGGGGCCGACTGTCTTCTGCATACCGTTGGTGAACAGATAGGCGATCGTGCGCATATATTTGGCGCGCGAAGGATCGGCGAACGCGTGCTCGAAGAAGCGCGGACCGCCGGAGGGTTCGAACACCATGTTGGATCGGGTGTCGATGCCGCCGGCGAGATCCTCGAACACCAGATCGACCGTGACCCTGGACAGGTTCTGCGCGGCGAAGTCGGCGGGCGGCCGCACCTCGACGATCCTGCGACCCATCATGCCCGGCTTGACGATGATCGAGTTGGCGTTGGTCTGCGAGACCGGAACCTCCGCCGACGAGCCGTCGAGCCCCATGAACAGCGCGCTATATTCGAGCGTTCGCCGCATCGGATCCTGCATCTCGAACACCGCGGTCTTACGGCCGTCGTCATCGGCCTTGAACTCGAAGGAGGTCTGCTCCTGCGCGCCGCTCGCCTCGTCCTTGTAAACCACGTCGACGAAGGCGCGCTTGTAGACCGTCCAGTCGGCGGAGACGGCGACCTGCAGCTCGCGCTTGCTCGGGAAGGGATCGCGCACGGGCACGTCGCCCGTCTCGTTGACCACCCACTCGGTCTCGTGATCCTTGTGGTCGGCGCCGCGATAGACGATCCGCTGCTCGAAATCGGGGCGTGTGAGATCGAGCAGGAACAGCTTCCACTCGTCCTGCGGCTTTTCCTTGGTGAGATGAAACACCTCGGTCTGCATGAGGCCGTTGGCCGGATCGGCGTAGCGAAGATGCGCCTCGACCATCGGATAACGCTCCCAAGGGAAACTGTCCGCCCTGATCGGGATCGCGCGGATCGCGTAGAGCGTGTCCTCGGCAAAGCCACGGGGGTTGAGCCGGAGCACCTCGGCATCCTCGGCCTTGACGGGCGATACGATGCTTTGCGGTCGTTCGGTCGCATCGACGTTCGCGAAGCTGACTTCGTACGAAAGCTCGACCGGCATGCTCAGCGTGTTGCCCTCGAGCCGGCCGCCCCACTCGAACGCGTGCGAAGCCGCGGCCTTGGTCAGGATCGCGTTCTTGGGCTCGCCGTTGTAGCGCGCGCGGACGTTTATCGAATCGATGCGGTCGTTCTCGAAATAATCGTGCACCGAGACTTCGAGCCGCCGCCGCTTGAACCACGGGTCGTCGAGATTGACGTCGGTGATGAAGCGTCCGCGATCGACGCCCGGCGCGCGCAGCGCCTCGAACAGGCCGGCGAGGTGCCCTTGGGGGAAAATCGTCCGGCGCACGGTCGCGCGCTCGGAGAAGCTGACGTTGAGCGATTTGCGGTCGATCCGCTTATATTCCATCTTCTTGTAGGAAAACATCGCTTTTGATGTTCGCGCCGCGGCCGGGCCGCCCGCGATCAGCGACATCACATCAGCCGCTTTCTGAAGATCGTTCGACCATTGCTGCTTGTCGTTGGTCCAGGGCGGAAGCGAAGGCTGGAAGAAGGCGTCGGTGATCATCGCGCGGACCTGGGCGATCGCCGCGTCGCGCCGCCCGGCGATCGTGCCCGCGTCGGCGTCGCTATCGTCGACGAAGCTGTCCGCCTCGAACTTTATGACCTTCTTCTCGACAAGCTCGTCGACCGCCTTGCCGATCTCGGTCGAGACGAACAACAGGTTGGCGCCGAAGCTCTCGTCCATATGCTCCTGGACGCGATCCCAGTCGATCGTCAGCCGGACGGCATAGGACGGCCGCAGCCCGAGATATTCGAGCGAATAGACCACCGCGATCGGTAATATCTCGCCCTCGATCGACTGGAGAACGGTCGTCACGCCTTCCTGCGTCAGCTGGACCGAAAAGGCCGCCTGATTGTCGCCGTAGAGCGAGGGGCTGGCGGCGTGGCTGATCGTCTCGACGAAGCGGATCGCTCCCGCCGCGGGCTCCTCGCCTTCTTCGGGCTCGGCGCTGCTGTCCTCGCCTAGCATCAGCAGATGGACGGTCCCATCCACCACCGGAACCGGCGCGAGCCGCGGCGGATCGCGCAGATCCGCCATCCGCTGCACCGCCGACGCGAGCGCGGCGGCGCGCTCGGGTGGAAGCCCGAGATTGACGTCGAAGTTGACGAAGCCGCCGGTCCCCGCCTCGCCCTTGAAGCGGATCAGCGAGAATTGGGGATGCCCGGCTCCAGCGCCGTCGGGACGCATCGTGAGGTGCGGCGCGAGCGGCATGTAGTAGAATTGTTGCGGGTCGGCATGGTCCGGAAAGACCGTGATGCCTTCGAACTCCATCGTATTCGTGTCGAGCAGCAGCATCGCCGCCTCCCCTTCAAACGTGTCGATCAGGCGGCCGGCAACTCGAGCAGCAGCGACAGCTCCTGCGTCGGCGTGGGCGGCGTCGCCCGCTGGGTCCCGTCGGTGAGGAAATATTTGGCGCTCCAGCTATAGCCTGTCTTCATCTTGTCCTTGAGATCGACAGTCCAGGTCTTGGCCGCGTCGCCGGTCTTGAAGATGAAGTCCTTGCGCTCGCTGATGCCGTTGGCGGCGTCCTCGTAGTGGAGGCTGGCGTTGACCAGCTTGACCACGGTGAAATCGAGCAGATCGGGGATGATGGCCACCTCGAGCCGGTCGGCGACGACGTCGCCGAGCTGGATCGTCGAGCGCGTCGCCTGGGTCTCGGGAATCTCGGTGGAGGTCCCGTCCTTGTAGAGAATGGTCGCCGAATAGCCGACCTTGCCGCCGGTCTCGGTGATCACGGGGAACGACCAATCGAAGAATGCCTGCGCCTGTGACAGGCTGATGGTCTTCTTCTGGACATATGCATTGGCTTCGTCGGCGTAGGTCAGATCCACCATGATCGAGGCGATCTTGTTGGTCAGGTCGCCAATCGCGCGCAGGCTGACCGTCTGGGTGGCGGCGAAGGGATCGTTGATGTAAAGCTGCGGCGCGTCCTGCTCCTGCCAGCCGCTGTCGAACTCCTTGCCGTCGGTCATGAAATATTTGACGCGGTATTTGAACGGCTGCTTGCGCGGTCGCATCGTCACCTCGCGGATCTTGAAGTCGTGCACCTGCTCGTTCATCGTGAACTGGCGCTCGATCGGGGTGTCGGCCTCCTCGGTGCGCACCGTGATCTGCGCCTGCTTGACCTGCGCGAAGTTGATGTCGCCCGCCGAGATGTCGACCACCCAGATGCCGAGTTCGTCGACGTTGATGGTCAGCCTGGTGTCGTCGGTCTCGACCTCGGGTGAGGTGAACGTGCGGCTCTCGCCGGCGTAGTTGACCGTGTAGGAATACTTATATTTCTTGTGCTTGTTGACGATGAAGGTGCGGAACCGGCCGACGTCCTCGGGCGCCTTGAAAACGAATTCCTGCACCTTTTGGTCTCCCAGCGGATAGCTGAGCTTCGCCTCCACGCTGTGCAGCGGCAGATCCTTGAAATCGGCGTTGACCATCAGCGAGACCTCGAGCGTCTGGAAGAAGGGATCGTTGAGATCCACCTCCATCGCATAGTCTTCCCATTTGATCGGCCCGTCCGGACCCGTCATGGTCGTGATGTTGGGCAGCGTACCCTGCGGGTTGAGCGCCCATTCGATCGTATGCGCCTCACTGAGGTTCAGCGTCACGCTGGCGATCTGGTTGTTGGTGACCGTGCGCTTGACGTCCTCGATATCCTGCTCTTCGCGCAGCGACTTGGTGTCGGGGTCCGTTTTTTGAATTTCCTTGAGCATGTTGCGCTCGACCATCGCTTCGAGCTGGCTGTAGAGATTGCTCCGCAGCTCGTTCGCCAGCGCCTGCTGGTCGGCGGCGGGCATGCCGGGGATCGAGATCGGGTCGAGATGGATGGTCTGCACCTCGTTCTGGATCAGCAGCTCCTGGATGTCCTCGGTATAGCTGTCCTCGCTCCAGAAATTATCCTCGGTGTCGATCGTCTGGGCGAAGCTGTAGAATTTGGTGGCGTTCCAAAATCCGCTTCCGGTGATCGGCGGCAGCTTGGCCCAGACCTTGACCTTATAGTTCGCGCCGACGAACCCGCCCTGACCGCGCATGGCGGCTTCAAAGATCGTCGCCCCCTCCTTGGTCAGCTCGACCCAGAAGGTCGCGACATTCTCGCCGTAGAGCGACGGGACGCCCGCGCTGTTGACCTTCTGGACCAGCTGGCTGTTCGCGCCCTCGATGGTCAGGCTCACGGTGCCCGTCGTGTAGGTGGGCGGTCCGATCTCGACGGGCGGCGGTGAGACGTTCATCCGCTGGTAATGGGCGTTGACGCGCGCCTGGAGCGCGGCCTTGACTTCGGTCAGCTGCGTCTCAGGCACCGAGAGGCAGGTATCGAAAGTGACGAGCCCGCCGAAGAAGTCGCCGCCTTCCTCGCGAAGCTCGCGATATTTGATGAAGCGGAAGATCGGACGCCCGTTCTCGTCGGTCCGGAAGCGCGGCCCGCCGGGGAGCAGGTAGAAGAGGTTGGGCTTGCGGTCATCCCCATAGGCGGTGATCGAGCCGATCTGCTGGACATCGTCGATCTTGAGCATGGGAAACTCCTTTCTAGCCGTTCGGATCACCATTGAGCGCATCGGCGAGATCGGCCGTGATTTCGATCACATGACGGTGAATCTCGCCCACGCTTTCGCGCATCGCCGTCATTGTCTCGACGCCCGCGCCGCCATCGACTTCGGCGAAGCTGCCTTCGGCCCGCGTCGGATCGCCGGCGTCGATCCGGTAGCGGATCTTCACCACGCCCCGCTCGCCGGCGATCCCCCGTTGGATCAGCGCGATCTGCGCCGCGTCGAGCGTCGCGGCCAATTGGCTGGTCTGGGGCGCAACGCCCAACGCCGTTCCCGTAGCGAGGATCGTCTCGCCTCCGCCCTCGGGGACCAACAGCAACGCGGTGTCGCGCACCTCGTCGGGGGCGGGCGACAGGCGCGGCGCGGCGCCGTCGCGCCGCTCGATCGCGGCGGAGAGATCGGCGATCCGCGCGGCGTCGACCGTCCACTCGGCCGTCAATTGCAGGAAGCCCGTGCTCCCCGCGACGATGAGCTGGAGAGCGGGCTTGCCGTCGGGTCCGATCTGGATGCGCGGCGCGAGCGGACGAAAGACATATTCGCCCGGCCCGGCGGCGATCAGCGCGAGATCGGATGTGTCGAGCGCATCCTCGTCGAAAGGCGATTCCGGCTCGGAAGCGGCCGCGCCCGGCCAGGCATCCGTGGCCGCCCTCCCCGGCTCGAGCGCGATGCGGCTCCCCGCCGGAAGCGGCGGCGACCATGGCCCGCGCCCGCCGTCCGCGCGCACCCAGCGCAAGCAATATCCGCTCCGGAACGGGCTCGCCGGCAGCCATCCGAGCGTGACCGAAGGCGATGCGGGCGTGAGGCGAAGCATCTGCGCGGCGGTCGCGTCGGCGGTGGCATCTTCCCCGACATATTCGATAGCGATCCCGGCGTCCCCCTCGGCGAAACGCGCCTCGAGCGTCGCCGACCGGGGACCGGCCTCGGCGAGCATCGACAGATCGAGCCACAGATCGCCCGCGCCGACGGACGCGATGGCAAGCTTGGTCGCGCCATCGCCCGCGACAAGCTCGGCGCCCGCTTCGAGCTCCGTGCAATCGCGCGGGCGCGCCACGGCCACCGAGGGCGAGGCGGCGGTC
>JACMKH010000099.1 GCA_014380205.1 Sphingomonadaceae bacterium | reverse complement strand
GTTGAGGTCGATCCAGGCGCGCGCGGTCCGCGCGATCACCACGGCGTGGCCCTGCCCGGCGAGCGGCGCGGCGAGCCCGTCGACATAGCGATCCTCGAGCTGGCGTAGCGACGACAACGCCAGCCGCGACGCCGCGAGCAGCGCCTCGGGATAGTCACGCCCGGCGTGCGGGACCGACACCACCACGGGCGTCGCGGCGCGCGCGGGTCCGAACCTCTCGAACGACGGCGCGCGATCCACGCGCGTCATCGCGGAGCTACGCCGGCCGGCGCGTCCTCGGTTCCCGCCACGCTCTGCCTCGCGCCGTAGAGCAGATAGATCGCGAGGCCGACGATATGCGCGCCGAGGAACCAGATCTGGGTGCGCTGGGGGAGGCTGTAGATCAGGTAGAGGCAGCCGAGGATCGCAACCGCGCCGACCGGCCAGGCGAGCGGCGTGCGGAACTTGCGCTCGGCGTCGGGCGCGCGGCGGCGCATCACGAGCATGCACACCGCGACCGCGATGAAGGCGGTGAGCGTCCCCGCGTTGGCGAGCGCGGCGAGCTCGGCGAGCGGGATTAGGCCGGCCAGGATCGCAACGACGATTCCAGTAAAGATCGTGATGCGGACGGGTGAGCCGCGCCCGGACACCCGGGCGAGCCCACGCGGAAGCAGCCCGTCGCGCGCCATCACGAAGAAGATCCGGCTCTGGCCGTAGAAGAAGGCGAGGATCACCGTGGGCAGCGCGATCACCGCCGAGAGCGCGAGATATTGCGCGGCGAGCGGCTGGCCGATCTCGCGCAGGATCAGGGCAAGCGGCTCGGGGCTGTTGGCGAAGCGCGTGTAGGCGAGCGCGCCGATCGCGGCGGCGGCGACCGCCATGTAGATGATCACGCAAACAACCATCGAGCCGACGATGCCGATCGAAAGGTCGCGACCCGGGTTCTTGGCCTCCTCGGCCGCCGTCGCGATCGCGTCGAAGCCGTAAAAGGCGAAGAAGATGATCGCCGCCGCCGCCATCACGCCGACCTCCGAGCCCGAAGGCCCCGATTTGGGGAAGCCATAGGGCATGAACGGCTCGAAATTGGCGGAATTGAAATAGGGCAGGCTCACCGCGACAAACACGATCAGCGCGATCACCTTGACCACGACCAGCGCCGCGTTGACGTTGGCGCTCTCGCGCAGGCCATAGATCAGCAGCCCCGCGACCACCGCGATGATCGCTATCGCGGGCAGGTTGACGATGCCCCCGAGCTCGGGCCCTTGCGTCAACGCCTCGGGAAATCCCGCCCAGGCCTCGAGCAAGGGCGCGGCATAGCCCGACCAGCCGACCGCGACCGCGCTCACCACGAGCGAATATTCGAGGATCAGGCTCCAGCCGACAATCCATGCGAGCAGCTCGCCGAGCACGACATAGGTGTAGGTATAGGCGCTGCCCGAGGCGGGGATCATCGTCGCCATCTCGGCGTAGGCGAGCGCGGCGGCCGCGCAGATCACGCCAGCGATCGCGAACGACAGGATCACCGACGGCCCCGCCTTGGCCGCGCCGACGCCGATCAAGGTGAGGATGCCCGTGCCGACGATCGCGCCGACGCCGAGCGCGACGAGATGCGGCCAGCCGAGACTGCGCTTGAGGCGATGCTCGGGCGCGAGATCCTCGACCTCGACGATCGCCTTGCGCGTTCTCCAATGCGCCATGATTCGCTCCCGCTCGTCGCCTGCGGACCTCTTGCCCGGCTTTGGGCTTCGCGGACAAGCCGTCAGTTGGCATGAATCCGCTCGAGCGCGTCGTCGTGACCCCGTTGCGGCCTGCCGACGCGGGCGGCGACGGCCGGCAATTTTATCCTTCGGCCGGCGCGCGCTTCTGCTATTCGGGCAGCGCAAGAGCAGGGGCAATCGGACATGCGCAAGGCGCTTCTCATCGGCGCGGTCGCGATTTCGCTGGCGTCGCTGGCGGCATGCGAATTCTCGACCGGGTCCAACGAAGATCAGCGCGAGGAACGCGCCGAGGCCGACGACGAGAAGCGCGAGCAGGCGGAGTCGCGCGAGTTCGTCAACAGCCGCGACAACGCGCGCTCGGATTCGCTGCGCGAGCATTATGTCGATTTTCGCTTCGACTATCCCGAGGTTTGGACGATCACGCCGCAGCCGAACGACGGGACCGCGCAGAATTACGTGCGCATCGCCTCACCGCTGATCGACGGCTATGAATCCTACGCCTTCCACGTCGGCAGCGCCTATGGCACCGGCGACGGCGACGCCGATCGCGCGCAGTTCGAGCTGCTGCTGCCGCAGGTGTCGGCGCAGTTCGGGGCGAATTTCAACGATTATCGCGTCACCTCGTCCGGCGCCCAGCGGCTCGGCGAACACGACACGCTGGGCTGGCGTTTCGAGGCCAACGGGCCCGGCATCGGCGACAGCGCGCCGGTCGACATCCACGGGCGCGGCGACATCCTGCTGCCGCCCGGCGCGACCCGGGGCGTGCTGATCGTCACGCTCGCGACGAGCCGCCAGGGCGAGGTGACCAGCGCCGATGAGCTCGGCAATTCGGGCGTGATCGCCGACATATTCGACAGCTTCCGGCTCGACTGATCGCCCGCGTGGAGAGCTTCGCCTACAGCATCGCGCCCGACGGAACGGGCATGCGGCTTGGTCCGGACGCGGTGGCGCTGCCCGAGGCGGCGTTCCTGTGGCGGCATATCGACGGCCGCGACGAAAAGCACTGCGCCTGGCTGAGCGCGCAATCGGGCATTCCCGAGACGGTCGTGGCCGCGCTGACCTCGGTCGAGACGCGCCCGCGCGTCGGGCTGGTAGGCGACGGCGCGCTGGTCAATCTGCGCGGGGTAAGCCTCGAAGAAGGCGGCGATCCTTCCGATCTCGTCTCGGTCCGCATCTGGGTCGAGCGCGGGCTGTTGCTGACGATGAACTTCCGCGACACCGGCGCAATCGCGGCGATGGAGGAGGCGATCGCCGCGCGGCGCATCCGCGACGAGGGTGATTTCATCACCGAACTGGCCCACGCGACGACCGAGCGGCTCGGCGAGCTGCTCGCCCGGCTTTCCGGCGAGCTCGACCTGATCGAGGAGGAGGTGATCGCCGAGCGCAGCGGCGCCCTGCGCGTGCGGATCGGCGCTGCCCGACGAACCGCGATCGAGCTCAGGCGGCATATGGGACCGCAGCGCGAGGCGCTGATCCAGCTCGCCGCGGGCGTGTTGCCGATCTTTGAAGACAATGACCGCGCGCATCTCGCCGAGGCCGCGAACAGCGTGACGCGGATGCTCGAGGAGATCGAATCGATCCGCGAGCAGGGCGCGGTGTTGTTCGAGCAACTCACCGATTTGCGCAACGAGCGCGTCGCGCAACGCGCAATGGTGCTGTCGATCGTCTCGGCAATCTTCCTGCCGCTGAGCTATATCGCCGGGCTGATCGGGATGAACGTCCAGGGGATTCCCTATGCGCAGGCCGAATGGGCGTTCTGGGGGATCGTCGCGATGAACGCGGCGATCGCGATCGGCGTGCTGCTGTGGCTTCGGGCCAAGGGATGGTTCAGCTAGGGATATTCGATGACCGACAATTCCGCCAATATCGCGCTGCTGATCGACGCCGACAACGCGTCCGCCGCCTCGATCGACCCCGTGCTGACGATCCTCGCCGAGCTCGGCACGGTCAATGTCCGCCGCGCCTATGGCAACTGGAAGAAGCCCGCGCTCAAGAGCTGGGAGACGATGACGCTCAAGCACGCGATCGAGCCGCATCAGCAGTTCGACATCACCAAGGGCAAGAACGCGACCGACATGAAGATGACGATCGACGCGATGGACCTGCTGTTCGCGGGCCGCGTCGGCGGATTCGGCATTATGTCGTCGGACAGCGATTTCATGCCGCTGGCGATGCGGATCAAGCAGGAGGGGCTGCCGGTCTACGGCTTCGGCACCGCCAAGACGCCCGATCCCTTCAAGCAGGCCTGCACGCGCTTCATCGATGTCGCCGCGCTTTCCAAGCGGAGCCAGGCCGCGCCCGAGGCCGCGCCCGCCGGCGCCTCCGCGACGGCCCCGGCGAAACAGCCGGTCGATGACGAGGTCATCCAGCTGCTCATCGACGCGTATAACGCGGTCAAGCGCGACGAGCGCGGGTTCGCCGACCTCTCCGAGGTCGGCCAGCTCGCGGGCAATCGCTCGAGCTTCGACGCGCGTAACTACGGCTATGCGCGGCTCAGCGAGCTGGTCACAGACATTCCCAATTTCCAGACCGAAAAGCGCGACAACGGGCAGCTCTGGGTAAAGCGGCTGCGCTGACATGTGGAACGCCTATCTGGCGGGCTGGACTGGACTTGCGATGCTGTTCGGGCAAGCGGCGGCCGGCGAACTCCCCTTGCCCGAAGCGACGGACATTCCCGAGGACTATTCCACGGTGATCTGCCCCGACGCCGAGGCCGCCCGCCGGATGCTGACCGATTACTACCGGACACCTCCGAACGGCGGCCTCATGATCGACATTCCGCTTTTCTTCGATGGGCTAGAGGCCACGCGGTGCGTGCAAGGCGGCCCGCTCAAGGTTGGGACGATCACGATCGAACAGGTTCTGTCGCGTGTCGAGCTTCAATTCGGCGACGGCGGCACATCGACCTATATTCTGTTCAGGGGACACAACGGCAATCGCGCCGCACTCACCGGCATCGTCGATGAAACCGCAAACAATGCTCATCCGCGCACACCCTTCGAACGTTGGGTGCGAGATCAGACCAGCGACGGCTATCTGCCGCCCAATCATAGCTGGGACAATGTGGGGGACCGGCTGTTTCGCTGCCCCAGCGTTGGCGCGGCGCGGCGTGCTATCGCCGCGATCGCCGGCGCGGGTGAGAGCCAGGCCGCCCGCGATACGGCCTTTGCCGCGGCTCTCGACGAACAGACATGCGTCCGATGGACGAACGGTCGCTACCGCGTCACCGCAGTATACGAAGAGGTATTCATCAACTGCGGCCACGAATGCGAATCGGTGTGGGTCGCGCTCGACGCCGAAGACGAAACCGGTGCTTCCGTTGGATTGCTCTACGACAGCTCGAATTTTTAGCCCGCCGCCCGACGGATCACCGTCATTCTTCCTCGTCGGACGCCCGGCGCTTGCCCCATTCGCGCGCGAGCAGGCCCCAGATCACGCTGTCGCGCACGCCGAGATGCGTCTCCCATTCCTCGCGCAGATAGCCCTCGCGGCGGAAGCCGAGGAACTTGAGCAGCCGGTTGGAGGCCTCGTTGTCGGGATCCGTGTCGGCGTAGAGCCGTCGATAGCCGAGGCTCTCGAAGGCGTGGTCGATCACCGCCGAGACCGCCTCGCCCGCGAAGCCCTGCCCCCAGTGATCGCGGCCGAGGATATAGCCGATCTCGGCAACGCCCTCGCGCTTCTCGTTGAGCACGACCCAGCCGATCGCGACATCGTCCTCGCGCGTGATCGCCCAAGTGATCCACGGGTCCTGCGCGGCGTTGCCCGCGACATAGGCCTGCGTCTCGGCGAGGTCGCGATGTGGCGCGCTGGACCACCAGGTCATCAGCGCGCGGTCCGAAAGCACCAGATGGAGCGCCTCGGCATCGTCCTCGACGAGCGGGCGCAACACCAGCCGCTCGGTGGTCAGGACAGGTGGCGGCGCGGCCATCAGCCGGTCAGCGCGGCGACCAGCGCGCGCACCTTCTTCTGCCGCCATTGCGGCAGCGGCGCGAGCAGCCAGTAGGACCGGCGCGCGGGCTCTGTCGAGGCGATCACGGCGCGTGGATCGGCTTCGGCGAGGAGATGCGGCACGCGCGCACGGCCGAGCCCGGCGATCGCCGCGTCGAGCGCGAGCCCCGCGTCGGCGACGGTGAGCCGGATGTCGTCATGCCCCCCCTCCCAGCAGATGCGTTCGCCCTCGCCCACCCACGCGGCTTGTTCTAGTCCGAGGCGGACGCCCTCGCAATCGCCCGAATTGGTGGCGAAGCGGATCGCGCAATCGAGGTTGGCCTCGGTGAAGTCGATCGCCTCGTCCGCGGCGACGAGGTGGAAGCGCAGCTCGGGGTTGGCTTCGCCATAGGCCGCGAGGCGCGGGAGCAGCCAACGCTCGGTGAGGTCGCGCGGCGCGGCGATGGTAAGCGTGCCCGAGGATTGCGCGTGCTGCATCGCGCGCACGCTCTCCTCGAACTGGAGGAAGCCCGCGCGCAGCGCGTCGAGTCCGCGCTCACCCTCGGGGGTGAGCTCGAGCCCCTTCGAGGTGCGGCGGAACAGCACCACGCCGAGCGTGTCCTCGAGCGCGCGGATCTGCTGGCCGACCGCGGCGGGGGTGACCGCGAGCTCGTCGGCGGCGCGCGTGAACGAGAGATGCCGCGCGGCGGCGTCGAGCACGCGCAGGCCGTTAAGCGGGAGCAGCGTGCGCTTCACTCCGTCACCGCCGGCCCGACGAGGGCGAATCGCGGGATCGCGGCGTCGAAGGTGGTGCCGTCCGATTGCAGCATGCGGTAGCTGCCCTCCATCGCCCCGGTCGGCGTCGCGAGCGGGCAGCCCGAGACGTAATCGTAGGAATCGCCGGGCTCGATGATCGGCTGCTCGCCAACAACGCCCTCGCCTTCGACCTCGTGGCGATAGCCGCGCCCGTCGGTGATGATCCAGTGGCGCGTTAGCAGCTGCACCGCCTCGTCGCCTCCGTTTTCCAGTCGCACATGATAGGCCCAGAACCAGCGCCCGCGCGCGAGCTCTGACTGCTCGGGGAGGAAGCTCACGGACACGCGCACGGTGATGCCGCGCGTGATCGCCTCATGGGGGAAGAGGGCCTTCACAATCCCACCGCCCGAAGCGCGCAATCGAGATCCTCGATCAGGTCCCGCGGATCCTCGAGCCCCACGTTGATCCGCAGCATCCCCTCCTCGACCCCCATCTCGGCGCGCGCCTCCTCGCTGACGCCGCTGTGCGTGGTCGAGGTGGGGTGGGTCATGAGGCTGCGCGAATCACCGATGTTGTTCGAGATGTCGATCAGCTCGAGCGCGTCGAGCAGGCCGTGCGCCTGAGTGCGTCCACCATCGACGAAGAAGGAGAAGATCGGCCCGCACGCCTCCATCTGCGCCGTCGCGAGGTTGTGCTGTGGATGGCTGGCGAGGCCCGGGTGGAGGATGCGCGGGACGCGGGTTTCGAGGAATCGCCCGACCGCGAGCGCGTTCTCGCTCTGGCGGCGGATGCGCAGATCGAGCGTCTCGAGCCCCTTGAGCACCACCCAGGCGTTGAATGGCGAGAGCGTCGGCCCGGTGTTGCGCGTGAACGGGAGCAGCGTCTCGAGGATGAATTTCTCGGTCCCGCAGACCGCGCCCGCGAGCACCCTGCCCTGCCCGTCCATCATCTTGGTCGCCGAATAGGCGACGATGTCGGCGCCATATTCGAGCGGGCGCTGGAGCGCGGCGGTGGCGAAGGCGTTGTCGACGACGCTGACGATGCCGCGATCGCGCGCGAGATCGCACACCGCTTGCAGATCGACGATGTCCATCGTCGGGTTGGCGGGCGTCTCGAAGAAGAAGGCGCGCGTCTCGGGCCGGATCGCCGCCTTCCACAAATCGGGGTCGCGCGCGTCGATCGTCGTCGTCTCGATCCCGAAGCGCGGCAGCAGCGTGTCGGTGAGCCAACGGCACGAGCCGAACAGCGCGCGCCCCGCGACGACATGGTCGCCCGCGACAAGCTGACAGAGCAGAGCCGCGGTCATCGCCGCCATCCCGCTCGCGGTGCAGCGCGCCGCCTCAGCGCCGTCCATCAGCGCGATGCGCTGCTCGAGCATCTCGACGGTGGGGTTCTGCAGCCGCGAATAGGTCATCCCCTCCTGCTCGCCCGCGAAGCGCGCGGCGGCGTCGGCGGCGCAGTCATAGGCATAGCCCGAGGTCAGGAAGATCGCCTCGCTGGTCTCGCCCCAGGCCGAGCGCGCCGTCCCCGCGCGCACCGCCTGGGTGGCGGGGCGCCAGCGCGACGTAATCGCGCGATCCTGGCCGGTGCGGGGCTTCATCGAGAGCGCTTTGGCGCGCGGGCAAGGCGGGCGTCAATGACTCGATAGCGCCGCCAGCACCGCGTCGCCCATCGCGCGCGTCGACAGCGATCCACCCAGATCGGCCGTCCGC
>JACMKH010000098.1 GCA_014380205.1 Sphingomonadaceae bacterium | reverse complement strand
TGCCGAGAACCTGTTGGCCATGCAGGCACTCGACCCCTCGCGCCTGCTGGTGGTTTTCATCCAGGACAATGCCGGGCGCGTGACGCCGCTCGCCACCGCTGCTGTCACCCTTGGCGCCGGGGAGCTGGACCGAATGCGTCGCGTCGAACACCACGGGGCAGCCGCAGGTCTCCTTCATGATGGTGAGCCCGCGCATGTCGACGACGAGATTGCCGTAGCCGAACGTCGAGCCGCGCTCGCAGACGAGGATTTGGGGCTCGACGCCCGCCGCCTCGGCCGCCGCGCGAGCTTTCTCGGCGACTTTCGCCATGTCCCAGGGCGCGAGGAACTGACCCTTCTTGATGTTGACCGGCTTGCCCGTCGCGGCGACCGCGGCGATGAAGTCGCTCTGGCGGCAGAGGAAAGCGGGGGTCTGAAGCATGTCGACCGCTTGCGCCGCGGGCGCGGCCTGATCGGCCTCATGGACGTCGGTGATCACGGGCACGCCGACGCGCTCGCGCACCTCGGCGAGGATCTCGAGCCCTTTGGCCATGCCGACGCCGCGGAAGCTCGCGACCGAGGTGCGGTTGGCCTTGTCGAACGAGGATTTGTAGACGAGGCCGATCCCCGCAGCGGCGAAGATCGACTTGAGCTCCTCGGCGGTCTCGATCGCGAAATCGCGCGATTCGATCGCGCACGGACCCGCGATGACGAACAGCTCGCCGCTCGCCCAGGGCGCGGAAACATCGGCCATCGCGGGCCGCCTCTCAGTCGTGGATCTGGATGACGCCCAGCACCTGCTTCAGCGAATCGGTGACGACCAGCGCGGTGATGCGCGCCTCGTGCATCTTGAGATCGGCGTCGTAAAGCGTCGCGTCGGGCTCGATGGTCAGCGGATCGACCGTCATAACGTCGCGCGCGGTGAGGTTCGAAATCTCTTCGGCGCGCTCGAGCCCGCGCCTCAGGTCGCCGTCGGTTACGATCCCGCGCAGCCGCTGATCCTCCATCACGAGCACGAGCCCGAGCCTGCCCAGCGACATCACCGGCAGCATCGACTTCAAATCGCTGTCGGGCGCGCAGATCGGCAGATCACGGCGGTGCATCGAATCGCGGACCAGCGTCTTGAGCCGTTTTCCGAGCCGGCCGCCCGGATGATAGGCCGCGAAATCGGAGGGCTGGAAGCCGCGCGTCTCGCCGAGCGCGATCGCGAGCGCGTCGCCCATCGCCATCGAGACGATCGTCGAGGTGGTGGGCGCAAGATTGTGCGCGCAGGCCTCGCGCTCGATCGAGGCGTCTAGCCAGATGTCGGCGAGCCGCGCGAGCGACGAGCGGTCGTTGCCGCTGATCGCTATCACCGGGATCTCGAGGCCGTGGAGATAGGGGATGAGGCTCACCACCTCCTCGGTCTCGCCGCTCGCTGAGATCAGCACCGCGACGTCGCCGCGCGCGATCATTCCAAGGTCGCCGTGCGCCGCGTCGGCGCTATGGACGAACAGGCTCGGCGTGCCGAGCGAGGCGAGCGTCGCGCTGACCTTGCGCGCGACCAGCCCCGACTTGCCCATTCCCGAGACCACGACGCGCCCGCCGCGCGTGATGATGAGGTCGACCGCGCGGTCGAAGCTCTCGTCGATCCGGCCCGCGAGCGTCGCGACCGCAGCGGCGTTTATTGCAAGCGCGTGCGCTGCGGCGCGGCGCGGCGTGGTCGGCTGCAGCTCGGGCGCCAGTGCGTTCGCGGAACCAGTTTCGGCCATAATGCCCCTTTCGACGCCCGAGCTTGCGACATTTTGGCCACAAGGTCCAGCCTAAACCGTGATCTATGTCACGGAATCCGGCCATCATCTTGGCATGGACGCACGAATCGTTCAAGCCATCGCACGGGGCGCGAACTGGAGTAGGGTGCACATGGCCAGCACGCCCAACCGTCCGCGCCTCGTCCGGACGAGCGGCGCCGAGTCGGCGAAGCGCGCCGCCGGGGCCCCGCTGCTGCCAGATATCCCCAGAGATGCCCCCTATTGTTTTCGCGGGCGCAACATTCTGATGCTCCAGGGGCCGGTGGGGCCTTTCTTCAACGGACTCGCCCAGGATGTGCGCTGGGCGGGGGCCAACGTCCACAAGATCAACTTCAACGGCGGCGACTGGTTCTTCTTCCCACGCGGCGCGACCAGCTTCACCGGCAAGGCGAGCGCCTTCCCGCCCTTTCTCGAACGCTTCTGCGACGAGAAGCGGATCGACACGGTCATGCTGTTCGGCGATTGCCGCAAGCTCCATGACATCGCGGCCAGGGTGGCGAAGGCGCGCGGCATCGAGCTGCTGGTGTTCGAAGAGGGTTATATCCGGCCCGATTACATCACGATGGAGCGCCACGGAGTCAACGGGCGTAGCGCGATGCCGCGCTCGCCGATCTTTTACCTCAACACGCCCTCGCCCGAGCCCAGGCCGCCGCAGCGCATCCGCCAGACAATCTGGCGCGCGACCGCGCTCGCCTTCACTTACTATTTCTGGGCGGTGCTGCTCTCGCCCTTCTTCCCACGCTACAAGCACCACCGCCCGCTGAGCTGGTTCGAAGGGCTGATGTGGACGCGCGGCGCGTTCCGCAAGCTCTGGTATCAGCTCGCCAACCGCCGCATCGTCGCGCGGCTCAACGGCGACGAGCGGCCACCCTTCTTCCTCGTCCCGCTGCAGGTGCACAATGACGCGCAGGTCGACGTCCATTCGACCTTCGATTCGGTCGAGGCGTTCATCGAGCATGTCGTCGCGTCGTTCGCGGCGAGTGCGCCCGGCGACCGGCTGCTCGTCTTCAAGCACCATCCGATGGACCGCGCCTACACCGATTACACGCGGTTGCTGCGCCGGCTCGCGCGGTCGAGCGGGCTCGGCGAGCGGCTGATCTACGTCCACGACCCGCACCTGCCGACGCTGCTCAGCCACGCCGAGGGCGTGGTGACGATCAACAGCACGACGGGCTTTTCGGCGATCCACCACGGCACGCCGACGCTGCTGCTCGGCGAGGCGGTCTACCGGATCGACGGGCTCGTCGCGGCGACCTCGCTCGACCGTTTCTGGTCGACCGCCGCAGACCACCCGGTACATCGCGAGCTCTATCTTAGCTTCCGCCGCCAGCTGATCGAGCGCACCCAGATCAACGGCAATTTCTACCGCCGCCTGCCGATTCCGGGCAGCATGTCGGGGATCGATTGGGCGCGCGGCAAGGAGCCGAGGACCGAGCAGGGCGCCGACGCGGAGGCAGCGACACGCGAGGGCTGAGCAGCTAGACCTGCCGCCGCAGCCGGTCAAATCGACGCTCGCGAGGCTAGCGTTCTTCGGTCAGAACACCGTTGCTCCGACGATGCCGACCTGCGCGAAGATCTGGGTGATATCGCGGATCAGCGTGAGCAGCTGGGTCGGCGCCTTGGGCGGCACGAGGATGCGGTCGCCCGAGCGCACATCGCCGCCGCGCTGGGTGCTGCCGTCGGGATGGATGACGAGCGTGTCCGCGCGATTGGCGAGCCGCGTGAAGCCGCCCGCCATCGCGACATAATCGCGCGCGTCGCCCGCCGTCCAGATCACCGTCTGAGGCAGCTCGACCTCGCCCGCGATCACGACCGTCTGCGAGATATAGGGGATGATGATCACATCGTCGGGCTCGAGCAGCACGGTGGCGGGGTCGACCGCTTCGGGAAGCGATACGAGCCCGCGCGGCTCTACCAGGCGCGCGCGCGCGATGAACGCGGCGATCCCCGCGGCCG
>JACMKH010000097.1 GCA_014380205.1 Sphingomonadaceae bacterium | reverse complement strand
CGCGTTCCGCCGACGCGCGCCGTTCCGCGACGCGCGGCTGGTCGTCGCGGGCGAGGGGGCCGCCTCGGGATCGTGGCGGATATCGGCGGTGCCCTTCTTCGCCGAGCGCGACGGCCGGTTCGAAGGCTATCGCGGCGCCGCCCGACGCCCGCGCCGCGACGAGGAGGCGGGCGCGCCGGCCGTCGAGGCTCCAACGGGGCTGTTCGGATCGAGCCTCGCGCCCGATTCGCTCCGCCAGCTCGTCCACGAGCTGCGCACCCCGATCAACGCGATCATCGGCTTCGCCGAGATGATCGAGCGCCAGCTGCTCGGCCCGGTCTCCTCTGGGTACCGCGACTGGGCGCGCGAGATCGTCGACGAGGCGCAGAGGCTGCTCGTGGCGATCGAGGATCTCGATACCGCCGCGCGCGTCGAAACCGACCGGCTCACGCTCGATCCCCAGGCGGTCGACGGCGAGGCGCTGCTGCGCGGGCTCCACGACGAATATGCCGCGCTCGCCGCGCAGCGCGGCGCGGCCTTCCGCATCCGCCTCGAGCGCGACCTGCCGCCGCTCGCGATCGATCCCGTCGCCGCCGACCGGATGTTCGCGCGCCTGCTCGCCGCGACGATCGGCCTCGCGCGCGAGGGCGAAACCATCACCGCCGAATTGAAGCGCGATCCGGCCAGCCCGGAGCAGCTGCTGCTCGCGATCTCGCGCCCCGCGTTGCTAGCCGACGCGCACGAGCGGCGGCTGCTCGATCCCGGCTATTCGCCCGACGGCGCCTGGCCCGAGGCGCCCGCGCTGGGGCTCGGGTTCGCGCTCCGCCTCGTGCGCAACATCGCGCGCGAGACCGGCGGCTCGCTCGATCTCGGCGCGGAGAATTTCATCCTGCGCCTGCCCGCCAAAGCTGCTAGTTCGCTGTCCGGTGAACAGGGAGGCTGAGCGGCTGGGAGCGGACGAGGACGGGCGTGGGCGGATCGACGCGCCGCCCGACCCGCGCGCGCTCGCACGCCTTCCCGAGGATTTCGGCAAGCGCTTCCTCGTCTTCGTCGACACTGAGGAGGAGTTCGACTGGACGCGCCCGCTCGCACGCGAGAACCGCGCGGTCACCGCGATCGCGCGGCTGCCCGAGGCCCACCGCTTCTTCGCCGCGGCGGGCGTCGCGTGCGCTTATATGGTCGACTATCCTGTCGTAAACGACGCGCGCGCGGCGGATATCCTGCGCGGCTTCCTCGCCGAGGGCGCATGCGAGATCGGCGCGCAGCTCCATCCCTGGGTCACGCCTCCGCATGAGGAGGAGGTGAGCAGCTTCAACAGCTTCACGGGCAACCTTCCCGTGGCGCTGCAACGCGCCAAGCTCGACGCGCTGACCGAGCGGATCGAGGCGGCGACGGGCGTCCGCCCGATCGCCTACCGCGCGGGCCGTTACGGCATAGGTGCGCACAGCGCCGCGCTGCTCGAAGCGGCGGGCTACCGGCTCGACGCCTCGGTGCGCGCGCTGTTCGATTATTCGGCCGAGGGCGGACCCGATTTCTCGCGCTTCGGCGTCTATCCCTTCTGGGCCGGGCCCGGGGGGACGCTGCTCGATCTCCCCCTCTCCGCTGCTTATGTGGGCGCGCTACGGCGGCGGGGCGGCGCGCTCTACCGCTTCGGGAATCGCTTCCCGCTCTGGCGCGGCTTGCTCGCCCGCACGGGGCTGCTTCGCCGCGTCGCGCTTACGCCCGAGGATTATCCGCTCGCCGAGGCGATCGAGACGATCCACGTCATGCTCGGCGAGGGCGTCGCGATCTTCAGCCTCTCCTATCACTCGCCCTCGGTCGAACCCGGCCACACCCCCTATGTCCGCGACGCCGCCGATCTCAGGGCGTTCTACGCCTGGTGGGACGGAGTCCTCGCGCTGTTCGCGCGCGAGGGCGTCGCGCCCGCGCGTGTCAGCGAACTTGTCGCCGCCGCCGACGCGGCGCGCTGAAGCTTGCCAGCGGCTCTGGGCTTTGGCACTGCGCGCGGCGGACGCGGTGGGGGCCTGTAGCTCAATTGGTAGAGCCGGCCGCTCATAACGGCTTGGTTGCAGGTTCGAGCCCTGCCGGGCCCACCAAGTCGGGTATCGGAGTTCGGACATCGGAGATCGGAAGGGCAGCGTCGATCTTGATGTTCTGATCTCCGATTTCTGATATCCGGTCGCCAAACCGGGGAGTGGCGCAGCCAGGTAGCGCATCTGCTTTGGGAGCAGAGGGTCGCAGGTTCGAATCCTGTCTCCCCGACCACTCAAATGGCCGTATTGCTCGAAGGCGTTCGCAGCGTGCGCGTGTGGCGGCCGATCAACGCGGCGCGTTCTGCCGAAGGGGCGAGGTTGGAGAGTTCGAGCGGGCCGGGCTCATTCCAACTGCCTTCCTGGCGGATCGCAACCATCGGGTCGCCGCCCCAGCGGATCGCGTCCGCGGCGGGCGCGAGCTCGGCGACCATCTCGCGATAGGCGATGTTGGCGAAGGCGAAGGGCGGGCGGTCCTCGACGACGCGGAAGCCGAACGCCTTCCAGAAGGGGACGAGATCGGCGCGCGAATGGCCGTAGACGCGGCCGAAGCCCTTCATCGCGCAATGGTCGAGCGCGGCGCGCGCGAGCCGGCGCGCGAGGGGGGTTGCGCGATATTCGGCGCGCACCGCGACGCGCTCGAGCTTGGCGAAATCGCCGAACCAGCGTAGCCGCGCGCACCCCGCCGCGTCGCCGTCGACGAGCCCGAGCAGCTGCGTCGCGCAGAAATCATTGCCGTCGAACTCTTCGGAGTAAAGGCAGAACTGCTCGGCGAGATAGGTCGCCGAGCGGACGGCGAAGACCTGCATCATCTCCTCGATCGTGCGCGCGAAGCGGATCTCGATATGCGGACGCGACGGGACCTCGGGGGCAAGCGCCGGCGCGAGCGGCGGCGCGACCAGCAGCCATTCGGGCGCGTCAGGGTAGATCTCGCGCGCGGGCCGAAACCCGATCGAGCGGTTGAGCTTTTCTGCGTGCGGCGTGACGGCGCGCGAGAAGACGGGGCAGCCTTGGGACGCGAGCGATTCGAGGCAGGCGCCGATCGCCCCCATCGTCCGGCCGAGCCTGCCCGGTGCGTAGGTCAGCCAGAAATAGATCGCGGCGGGCGTCTCGC
The DNA here is from genome assembly GCA_014380205.1 of Sphingomonadaceae bacterium. Classification (GTDB taxonomy): domain Bacteria; phylum Pseudomonadota; class Alphaproteobacteria; order Sphingomonadales; family Sphingomonadaceae; genus Parasphingopyxis. The sequence goes on along the minus strand of JACMKH010000097.1, from coordinate 172 downwards.
CGGGCGGCGCGATCAGCGCGGGAACGGGGCGCGCGCCGGTAAGCTGTCCCGCCACGATCGCGGCGGCGCCGGCCCGGTTGAGCGGGAGATAGGCGAACATGCCGTGCGCGCCACCCGAGCGATCGACGATCAGCTGAACCGCCTCCGGGTTGCGCGCGAGCACCGCGCGGCG
>JACMKH010000096.1 GCA_014380205.1 Sphingomonadaceae bacterium | reverse complement strand
TTGGCCATGCTTTAGGAGGCGTGCGAGAGGTTGACCGCCGAAGTCTTGCCGTTGTTGCCGGTCTCGAGCTCGTAGCTGACCTTCAGGCCCTCCTAGAGGCTCGACATGCCGGCGCGCTCGACGGCGCTGATATGGACGAAGGCGTCGGGGCCGCCGGCTTCGTTGGTGATGAAGCCGTAGCCGCGGTCGGTATTGAAGAATTTAACGGTGCCGATAGCCATGATCGGGTCCTTTCGAAACAAAGATTGCCCGCGCGCAAAAGGCGCGGCGGGGCCGTGGCAGCTTGAAAGGAAGAGAGAGGCCCAAGGGCGTCAGATTCGCTCGCAGGCGACGTCAGCCCGACCGATATAGGCGCAGCGGCGTAAATATACAATCCGGCAGGCTAAATGAGGAAAAAGGACCCGCTTAGGCCGCCCGGCCGGGTCGGCCGCGGCGGGTGATGACCCGTTGTGCCACCTTACCCTCATCCGGGTCCGGCGTGATCGCGTCGCCCCGCGCCGCGCTCAGCCGGCCGAGCGCGACCATCGTCTCGATCCGCGCCGCGGGCACCGCCTTGGAGAACAGCCAGCCCTGGAGGTGGGTGCAGCCGACGCGCTGCATCGCCTGCATCTCCGCTTCGGTCTCGATCCCCTCGGCGACGACGTCCTTGCCGAGGATCCGGCCGAAATTGGCGACCGCCTCGATGATCGCCAGCGCGCGGTCCGAATTCTTGAGCCCGTGCACGAAGCTGCGGTCGATCTTGAGCCGGTCGAAGGGGAAGTCGCGGATGTAGGCGAGGCTCGAATAGCCGGTGCCGAAATCGTCGAGGGCCAGCGCGAAGCCGCACTCCTTGAGCGTCTGCAGCATGCGCGCCGTGTGGCTGTCGTTCGACAGCAGCACCGATTCGGTGATCTCGATCGTGATCCGCTCCGGGCTGACGCCGAGACGCTCGGCGGGCTCGATCAGATCCTCGAGGATCGAGACCGAGCGCAGCTGGGCGGCCGAGACGTTGATCGCGGTGTGGAGCTGCGGCCAGCGCAAGCTATCGGTGATTGCCTGCTCGATGACGAAGCGGCCGAGATCCGCCATCAGGCCGGATTCCTCGGCGATCGGGATGAAGACGTCGGGCGGGACCTGGCCGTGGCGCGCGCTGGTCCAGCGGCACAAGGCCTCGACCGAGCTGATCAGGCCGCTCGATGCCTCCACGATCGGTTGATAGAGGACCGAAAGCTCGCCTTGGGCGATCGCCTTGCGCAGGTCGACCTCGAGCATGCGGCGCTTCTCGATCTTCCGCCCCATCGAAGCTTCGAAGCGCACGTCGCAGCCGCGCCCGCTGGCTTTGGCTTCGTAGAGGGCGATGTCCGCCTCGCGCATCAGATCCTCGAACGAGCGGCCCCGTTGCGCGAAGGCGATGCCCGCGGACGCATTGGCCTCGACGAGGTGGCCGGTGATCCTGAACGGATCGGCGAAGCAGCCGCGGACCGCCGCCAGCAACGCGTCGGCGTCCTCATCGTCCCTGCAGACGCGCAGGACCGCAAACTCGTCGCCGCCGAGCCGGGCAATGAAGTCGTCGCCCCTCACCGTCGCACGCAGCCGGTCGCCGAGGCCGCAGATCAGCTGGTCGCCGGCATGATGGCCGAGCGTGTCGTTGATATCCTTGAACCGGTCGACATCGACGCAGGCGATGGCGAGGCGCGCGCCGCTCCGCTCGGCCCGTTCGGCGAAGGTGACGAGCTCGGTCTCGAGCAGGCGCCGGTTGGGAAGCCCGGTGAGCGCGTCGTGGTTCGCCAGATGCTGGGCCGCCGCCTCGCGGGCTTCGAGCGCGCGGGAGGCGGAGAAGAGCCGCCGCGCCAGCGCCGACACGACCATGATGGCAAGAGCAAGGCCGACAAGGACGAGCGGCAGCACGTTCCGCATCAACAGCAGGCCCGGACGCCGCGGGGTCCAGCTCAGCGTGCCGAGCGGCCGGCCGTCGTCGGTCGCCCCGTCGGCGAGGATTTTCTTGGCCTCGTTGAGTTCGGCGCCCTCGAGCGCGGCGAGCCGCGCGATTTCGCCGTCGGGAAGCTCGGTGAACATCGCGAGGAATCGCCCGACATCGGCGTCGTGGGTGTTGCGCCAGAATTGCCAATAGTCGTAGCTCGGCAGGAAATCCTCGTGGAGCCAGACCGCGCCCTCGGCGGTCTTGCCCATCTTGCCGCCGTCCGCCGTGGTGATCAGCGGGCTGGTCAGGCCGAACAGCTCGACGCCCTCCATCCGCCGGCCGAGATCGATCCCCGCGACGATGTTCGACCATTGCTCCGACCCGCCGAACTGCACCCGGCAGCCGGTGCGCCGGTAGAGCTCGACGAAATCATAGGCCTGGAGGATCATATAGTTGAACTCGAGAAAGCTCAGCGACTGCTCGCGGTCGAGCCGCTGCTTGACCGCCTCGAGCGTGAGCATCCGATTGATCGAGAAATGGCGGCCCGCGTCGCGGAGGAAGGGGATGTATTCGAGCGCATCGAGCCAGTCGGCATTGTCGATCATCACTGCGCCGGTGGGCCCTTCGCCGAAGTCGAGGAACCGCTCGAAGATGCGCATTAGCGAGCGCTTGTTGGCCCCGATCTGCTCGGCCGTGAGCATCGGCCGCGCCTCGGTCTTGTCCGAAGGGTCGCCGATCTTGGTGGTGCCGCCGCCCATGATGACGATCGGCTTGTGACCGCATTTCTGGAGCCGGCGCAGCGTCATGATCTGGACGAGGCTGCCGACGTGGAGGCTGGGGCCGGTGCAGTCGAAGCCGATATAGCCGGTGACCGATTCCTTGGTGGCGAGCGCGTCGAGTCCGGCGGCGTCGGTCATCTGGTAGATGTGCCCGCGCGCCTCTAGGAGGCGGAGGAGATCGGAACGGAACTCGGTCATGGCGCGCGGGCGCGTAGCATGAGGGTGGGGCATTGGGTAGCATCGTCGCGGAGTTGATTCCCCATCCCCAATCGGCGCGTGGGGCGGTCAAGTCGATCAGCGTCGGGATCGGGCGGGAGCTACCCGATGCCTTGTTCGTCATGTTCAAGCTCGAAGGAGATTTGGGCCGCATCCAATCAATCGACCCGGAGGGCCCGGTAGAGCGTGCCGACGATCTGTGGCAGACCACATGTTTCGAGTGTTTCATCCGCGACGCCGGGAAAGCGGCCTATCGGGAATTCAACCTTGCCCCGAGCATGGGCTGGGCGGCCTATGACTTTGCCTCCTATCGGCAAGGGATGACTCCAGTCGAGACGATCCGGCCATCGGGGGCCATGGGGGTTACTGATCGCCTGCTGACGCTTGAGGCGCTCCTTCATTTTCCCATGGAAACACGGCCGCGCCGGACGTTCGCTTGGCGGATCGGCCTCTCCGCCGTCGTCGAGGAGACAGACGGCGCCAAATCCTATTGGGCGCTGGCACACCCGCCGGGCCCGCCCGATTTTCATCATCCCGATTGCTTCGCGCTCGAACTGCCTTCACCAGTCGCGCCATGAAATTCGGCATCGATCGCCTGCTCGCCGAGCCGGAGCTGCGCGCGCCGCTCGAGGGCAGGCGCGTCGCACTGCTCGCGCATCCCGCGTCAGTCACGCAAGACCTCACGCATTCGCTCGACGCGTTGATCACGCTCGGCCTCAACGTCACCGCCGCGTTCGGGCCGCAGCATGGGCTGCGCGGCGACAAGCAGGACAATATGGTCGAGTCGCGCGATCACGACGACCCAATCCACGGCGTCCCCGTGTTCAGCCTCTATGGCGAGGTGCGACGGCCGACCGGGCAGAGCATGGGGACGTTCGACGTGCTGCTCGTCGATCTCCAGGATCTGGGCTGCCGCATCTACACCTTCATCACCACGCTGCGCTACGTGCTCGAAGCCGCCGCGCAGCATGGCAAGGCCGTGTGGGTGCTCGATCGCCCCAATCCCGTCGGACGGCCGATCGAGGGTCTGACGCTGCGCCCCGGCTGGGAAAGCTTCGTCGGCGCGGGGCCGCTGCCGATGCGCCACGGGCTCACGCTGGGCGAGCTCGGCCAGTGGTTCATCGACACGCTCGATCTCGATGTCGACTATCGCGTGGTCGAGATGGAGGGCTGGGCGCCCGACGCCGCGCCCGGCTTCGGCTGGCCGCTGGGCGAGCGCATCTGGATCAACCCCAGCCCCAACGCGCCCAACCTCGCGATGGCGCGCGCCTATACGGGGACGGTGATGCTCGAAGGGACGACGCTCTCCGAAGGCCGCGGGACGACGCGCCCGCTCGAGCTGCTTGGCGCGCCCGATGTCGACGCCCGCGCGGTGATCGCCGAGATGCGGAGGCTCGCACCGCAATGGCTGGAGGGCTGCGCGCTGCGCGATTGCTGGTTCGAGCCGACCTTCCACAAGCACGCCGGCGCGCTCTGCAACGGCGTCCACATCCACGCCGAAGGCCCCGCCTACGACCACGCGGCGTTCAGGCCCTGGCGCGTTCAGGCGCTCGCTTTCAAAGCGATCCGCCGCCTCTGGCCCAACTATCCGCTGTGGCGCGATTTCCCCTATGAATATGAGCTCGACAAGCTTGCGATCGACGTCATCAACGGGAGCCCATTGCTGCGCGACTGGGTCGAAGACCCGCAGGCGACTCCGGGCGACCTCGACGCCCTCACCGCGCCTGATGAGCGCGAATGGGCATCGGAGCGTGCGCGCTATCTGCGCTACTGAAGCGCCTGCCTCGCCTCACTCCTTCGAGATTTCGCGCAACGCTTCGCCGGCCTCGTGCGCCTCGGCGTCGAGCGCGAGATCACCGAGCGAAAGCACGCCAACGACCGCGCCATCCTCGACAACATAAAGCCGACGAATCTGATGGTCGCTCATCAGCCGGTTGGCCTCGTCGACCGACGTGTCGGGCGCGACGGTGACGACGTCGCGCGTCATCGCGCAATCGACCGCCTGATCGGGCGCGCGGCCCTCGGCGACGGCGCGGACCACGATGTCGCGGTCGGTGACCACGCCGGCCAGCTTGCCGCCTTCGATCACGGGGAGCGAGCCGACATTTACCTCGGCCATCTTGCCGGCCGCGTCGCGCAGGCTGTCGCCGCACGCGAGGCACGCGACATCGCTCGACATGACATCCTTGACGTTCATTTCGCTCTCCCTTGCAGGCGTGTGAGGTGCGCCGCGCTCTGAACGTCCGAGTCGCCGCCATGTATCCGTGGCGCGCGATCCTCGACAGGCCACGCCTCGAAGTCTAGCAGGCGCGCCATGACCACCCAAAGCGTCGAGGCGCTCCACGCGCGCGCCTCATGGCTCCTTCAGAACGGCAATGTCGGCGAGACCATCGAGGCGCATGAGGCGCTGCTCGCGGCTGCGCCCGATCTCGCCGACAGCTGGTTCAACCTCGCCTTTCTCCAGCGTCGCGCCGGACAGCTTGAGGAGGCGCTCGCGGGCTATCAGCGCGCGCTCGATCTCGGCGTGGCGAGTCCCGAGGAGGCGCATCTCAATCGCGGCGTGATCTTCGCCAACGATCTCGCGAGGAACGAGGCGGCGGAGTCCGAATTTCGCGCGGCGCTCGCGATCAGGCCCGATTTCGCGCGCGCCGCGCAGAATCTCGGCAACGTGCTCGAGGATCGCGGCGACCGCGCCGGGGCGCGCGAGGCCTATGAGCGCACGCTCGCGCTCGAGCCCGGCAACGCCCAGGCGCTCGCGCGGTTCGCAAGCCTGAGCGACGACGTTTCGTCGCAAGGCCCGATCCTCGATCGCGTGCGCGCTGCGATCGCCGTGGCGCCTTCGCCGCTCGATCGCGCCGATCTCGGCTTCGCGCTCGGCCGCGCGCTCGACGCGGCGGGAGCCTATGACGAAGCCTTCGAGGCCTATAGGGACGCCAATCGCGCCAATCGCGAAAGCCTCGCGGGCGGCCCGGCGGTCTACGATCCCGCGGCTAGCGAGGAGGAGATCAACCGACTGATCCGCGCCTTTCCCGCGTCGGCACCCGAGCCGGAGGCCGGTCTGGACGGATCGCAGTGGCCGATCTTCATCTGCGGCATGTTCCGCTCGGGCTCGACTCTGGTCGAGCGAATATTGAGCGCGCACAGCCAGGTGACCGGGGGCGGCGAGCTGCCGCTGATCTCGCGGCTCGTCCGCAACGGCCCGCAGCCCTATCCCGATGCGGTGGGCGCCGCTCCGCCAGAGACCATCGCCGACCTGCGCGCCGCCTACCTCGAAGGGCTGCGCGCGCTCCATCCCGAGGGCCGCGTCACCGACAAGCGGCCCGACAATTTCCTCCACATCGGCATGATCCAGCGGATGTTTCCGGAGGCCCGGATCGTCAACACGGTGCGCGAGCCGATCGACAACTGCCTGTCGGTCTGGTTCCTCCATCTCAACCCTTCGGTCGCCTATGCGCACGAGCTTGCGACGATCGCGCACTGGCTGGGCCAGTATCGCCGGCTGATGGCGCACTGGCGGGCGCTCTATCCCGACGCGATCCTCGACATGGATTACGACGCGCTCGTCACCGACCCCAAGCCCCAGATCGAGCGCCTGCTCGACTTCTGCGGCCTGCCTTGGGAGGACGGCGTGCTCGCCTTCCACGAGGCGGGCGGCACCGTCCGCACCGCGAGCGCGTGGCAGGTCCGCCAGCCGCTCTACGCGCGCTCATCGGGGCGGTGGCGCAACTACGAGCGCCATCTCGATGGCCTCCGCGCGGCGCTCGACGCAGGTTAGTGGGTCACCTCGCCCTCGATCGTGCGCGTCGCGGGGTGGTGGCGGTCGAGGTGGCGCTTGATGATCCCCAAGTTGCGCGTGTTCGAGCGGAACAGGAAATCGAATGCGTCGCCGACCAGCGGGACAGCGCCGAGCGCGGTGTCGACGCCGAGATTGCCCACCATCCGCGCGATCTGCCATTTGGACATGCCGAGGTTGCGGGCCTCCCAGACGATCCACGCGCCCATCGCGGCGGTGACGACGTCGCCGACGACGGGAACGAGCCCCACGAGGAAATCGAGGCCGAAGCGGCGGCCGACCACGGGGAGGGTGAAGCTCTTCTCGAGCAGCTGCTCCATCGCCTCGACGCGGCGGCGCACCGAGGCGGGATCGCGTCCGAGCTCGGGCAAGCGCTCGGCGATCCGGTCGATCTGCTCCTGCGGGATACGCATGTCGGTTTCAGCGCCCCAGCGCGACGATGGTTCCGGCCGTCACCGTCGCTCGCGCAGCGTGGCGAGCGGGTGGCTGGCGTAACGATTGGGGCGAAAGCCGCGAATCCGCGACGAGATCAGCGACCAGCGAATCGGGCGCATGATCGGAATGAACGGCGCGAGCTCGGCGAGCGCTCGTTCGGCCTCGCGCAGCCGCTCGGCGCGCGCCGTGGCGTCGGGCGCG
>JACMKH010000095.1 GCA_014380205.1 Sphingomonadaceae bacterium | reverse complement strand
TGCGCGCGCCGTCGGCGAACGGCGAGTAGCCCGCGAACGAGGCATAGGCGAAGCCCGAGGTGACGAGCAGGCACCAGGCCCCGAAGAGGAAAATGCCGCGGGTCATCTGGCTCCTCCCCGTTCCGGGGAGGACCTCGCTTCAATCATCGCTGCCTCCCGAATCATCCTCATCTTCCTCGTCATCCTCGCCGCTGCTTGCGAAATCGCTGTCCGCTTTCCGCCGCGATTCGAAGCTCAAATGCCGCCACCAGATCCAGATCGCCGGAATACCGACGAGCAGCAGCGCGAGGATGAAGTTCGACCAGAAGGTCGCGCCCTTGGCGATGGTCACCTCGACATCGGCGCTCTGGCTCGCGGCATATTGCGCCTCGAGCCATTGGCTGCCGGCCGCGGAGACTTCGAGATCGTATGTGCCGGCGGGCACCATCGAGAATTTGCTCGACGAGGCGCGGCTGCCCTCGCTCCAGCTTCCCTCGCTGTCGGTTCCCGAATAGGCCTCGACGACGTTGTTCGCCTCGTAGGTGTCCCCGGTCTCGCGATCGACCAGCGCATAGCTGAGGTCCACCCAGCTGTTGTCGATGCCCGGAGCGCGCGCGGTGACCGTCACCGCCTGATAGGGCCGATCGAGCTCGACCGGGCCTATCGTCGCGCTCTGCTCGCGTTCGTCGGTGGCGAGGCTGATCGTGGTCGATTCGGGATTGCTCGTGCCGCCGAACAGGAAGGAGATCAGGATCAGCGCGCCGATAGCGAGTAGGGCGAACTTGCCGACCATCCCCGCGGTCGCGCGGTGCGGCGAGGGCTCGTGGGGGAGCGGCGTCCCGCCCTTGGGGCGCGGGGGAATGCCGAAGGCGTCGGTCACCTCCCTGGGGCCGAGCAGCTCGCCGAGCGTCCAGACGACCTCCTCGCGCGTGCGCTCGTAGCTCAACATATGGCCTGGGCGGACGTAATCGGCGGTAATAGCGGCGTCGCCCACGCGCGCCTGCCAATAGAATTCGCCGAGGACATAATCGGTCTGGCTCTCGGTCTCGGCGTAGAAGGGCTCGTAGAATTGCCCGTCGAGGCTGAGCCCGAACACGCCCCCCGAGGCGGGGTCGGCGGTGAGCTGCCGCCCCAGCGTCCAGCCGCGCCCGTCGGTGTCGAGGAAGCGGTAGCCGTGATAGGGGTTGAACAGCAGATATTCGTCCCACGGATAGGCGCCGTTCTCCGATCGGCGCTGATAGCCGATTACCTCCCATTCGACCCCACGCAGCGTTCCACGGCTGCCGAGCGGCAGCTCGAGCTTCGCCGCCTCCTGCTCGTAGCGCTGGACGATCTGGACCTGCGGCTGCGAGACATCGAGGACGGAGCCGCAATATTGGCAGGCGATCGAGACGGTGTAGCCCGCCGCCTTGATCTCGATCACGCCGCCGCAATTGGGGCAGGCGAGCGTCTCGACCGCCGGCGCGGCGCCGCTCTCGGCGGGCGTCACGGCGCGCGGGGTCGGCACGGCCTGCTCGGCCGCCTCGCCCC
>JACMKH010000094.1 GCA_014380205.1 Sphingomonadaceae bacterium | reverse complement strand
GCCGCGCAGCGCGCTTCGGCCGAGACCGGCGTCCCGCTCGCGGGACTCCAGGCGCTGCTCCCCCAGCTGCGCGCGGCGATCGGCCAGGGCGACTGGCAGGGTGCGCTCAACCAGGCCAAAACCTTTCTCGACCGCGATGGCGACGGCAATCCGCTCGACGACCTGAGCGACATGGCGAAGGGGCTGTTCGGGCGGCGCTAGCAGGCCGCTCCGCCGCGCCAGAAAAATTTCATCCGCAGAGCCGCGATGGGGGTTGAAGTCCCTCTGTGTTACTCTTATAATACACCTCATCGAAAGGATGAGGCCATGATTGACAATCCTGTGATGAAGCGGACGGCGATCGCGGCGGGCATCGGGGCGCTGATCGCGATCCCGGTGCCGTTCGTCGGCCCGATCCTCGGCGCCATAGTCGGCGCCGGCTACGGTTTCTTCACCGCGGCCCGGCGCGGCGCGTAGCGCCGCCACGCTCGCCGACATCGGCGCGACGGCCAAGGGCTTGTTCGGTCGGCGCTAGCCCGGGTCGCTCAATCCTTGAGCTCGGCCGGCACCTGGCCGCCATGCTCGCCGAGCTTGGCCATGACCTGGCGGTGCAGCCAGATGTTCATCTCGGCGCTGCCGTCGAGCGCGCCGGTATAGCCGAGCTCGCTGGCAAGCTCCTTGCGGTTGTCGAGGCTGGGATCGAGATCGAGCAGGCGCATCAGATCGGCGATCGACGTGCGCCAATTGTATTTGCCGCCCTTGGCCGCCTCCTTGGCGGCAAGAATGGCCTCGACATCGACGCCGTCGAGGCGCGAGCCCGATCCCGCCGCGCCCGCCAGCCCGCCGCTCGCCGGACGCGCACCGGGCACCCGTGTGCCCGCTTTCGCGGCATCAGTGATCATCCGGGTTATTTGGTCGAAAATTGCCACGATCATTCTCCTTGAGGCAGGCGGTCGAATGGGAAGCGACGGAGCGCGGTGTCGGTTCCCGCGAGGTCACCTTTCTCGAAGATCCTTCACGCCGAGCGGGGGGCACGCAGCCAGCTTGCTCAGGCTCACGCCTTCCGGCTAAGCTCCCGCATCGCGTCGTCGAGCCCCGCGAGGGTGAGCGGGAACATGCGGTCGTTCATCAATCCGCGCAGCATCGTCGCGCTCTGCGAGTATCCCCAATATTGCTCGGGCACCGGATTGAGCCACGCCGCGGCGGGATAAGTGGTGGTCAGCCGGTGCATCCACACCGCGCCCGCCTCCTCGTTGAAATGCTCGACCGATCCGCCCGGGTGGCTGATCTCATAGGGGCTCATCGCCGCGTCGCCGACCAGCACGAGCTTGTAGTCGTGACCGTATTTGTGGAGCACGTCCCAGGTCGGGGTGCGCTCGGTGAAGCGTCGGCGGTTGTCCTTCCACAGGCCCTCGTAGGGGCAGTTGTGGAAGTAGAAGAATTCGAGATTCTTGAACTCGCTCGTCGCCGCGCTGAACAGCTCCTCGCAGAGGCGGACATGCGGGTCCATCGATCCGCCGATGTCGAGGAAGAGCAGCAGCTTGACCGCGTTGTGCCGCTCGGGGCGCATATGGATGTCGAGCCAGCCCTGGCGCGCGGTGCCGTCGATCGTCGAATTGAGGTCGAGCTCCTCGGCCGCGCCTTCGCGCGCGAAGCGGCGCAGGCGGCGGAGCGCGATCTTGATGTTGCGCGTGCCGAGCTCGCGGCTGTTGTCGAGGTTGCGGAACGCGCGCTGCTCCCACACCTTGATCGCGCGCCCCTGCCAGCTTTCGCCGCCGATCCGCACGCCCTCGGGATTGTAGCCCGAATTGCCGAACGGGCTCGTCCCGCCCGTCCCGATCCACTTACTGCCGCCCTGGTGCCGCCCCTGCTGCTCCTCGAGCCGCTGCCGCAGCGTCTCCATGATCTCGTCCCACGAGCCGAGCGACTCGATCGCCGCCATCTCCTCGGGCGTCAGATATTTCTCGGCGATCGCGCGCAGCCATTCCTCGGGGATCGGCGCGGCCTCGATCCCGTAATCGCTCTCGATCCCCTTGAAGACCTTGGCGAACACCTGGTCGAACCGGTCGAGCAGCCCCTCGTCCTTCACGAAGGTCGCGCGCGCGAGATAATAGAACTCCTCGGGCCGCCGGCCGATGACGTCGCGGTCGAGCGCGTCGAGCAAGGTGAGGTGCTCCTTCATGCTCGCGGGAATCCCGGCGGCGCGCAACTCATCGACGAAGGAGAAGAACATCAGGAGTCGGTCTCGTCCATTTCGAGATTCCCAGCGTTATGGCGCGGAAGCGGGAAGGGACTGGGTTACCACGCCAAGGCTGCGTCCCTGAAGAGCGTTCATCGCGAGGGGCGTCACCTGATCCGGGGAGGGTAGGCCCATGAAGTACCCGGCGATGTGCGCCACGCCCACGTCGAACACATCGACGCGATATCGTTCGTTGTCATTGTCCGGCGGCGACAGTCGGACGTGGGCGAAGCGTCCGGAGTCCGCGAGCGTCATCAGATAGCCCGGGCTGCCGTCGATCGCCCGATAGGTCCGCAGCACCGGTATAGGCAGCTCGTTGCCGCAATAGGTTTGGTCAAGCGAAGGTGGCGTCGGCGGAAACGCCGGCGCTTCTATCATGGCCTGCATGGTCGATACCGTCTCCGCACGCGCGTGTCTCGTGGGCAAAGGCTCGGCGCACTGCGAGATGGCGCTGACGCGTCGCTCCGCTCCCGTACGCTGCGGTAGCGTGAGGCTCGCAAGGATCGAGAGCAGCGCGGCGCGATTGGCCGTTGGATCGAGAGTGCGGGAAGACAAGCGCACTTTGATCAACCATCCGTTTATCTCGGTCAGCGCGAGCCCCGTGCTTCTCAGATCGCCCGCTCCGCTCACGACGAACAGACCCGTATCTGCGGTTTCGTTGCCGTTGGAATCGAAGAAGCTGACCTCGGGAGCCGCGCCGGGATCAATGCCGAGATTGGGATTGGCTTCCAGAGCTCGTCGTGCGCTCTCGAACCAGATCGAAGGATTAGCAACGGCGGAACGATAGATGTAGAGCGTCGCCCAGCTGGCGTCTTGGGGGCTGCCATATTGGATAATGACGTTCAGCCCCCGCCCCGAGGAATCCTCCCATTCGCCTCGCGCAATTCCTTCAACGCTATGGGGAACGGCGATTCCGCTGAGCCGATGCTGCCATTCGGCGCTCGTGAAGACGACGGGTGGCTGAGCGACCGCCCTTGCCTCCAGGCTGATGAGGCTGGCCAAGAACGCAAGCGCGGCGGAAATGCTCCGAGAACGCATGTTTCAACTCCCTTGCAAGACATTTGCCGGCACAATCGCCCAAGCCACACGGATTGAACACCCACAAATTCTCGACCGGCAGGGCAACACGCGACGGCTAGCGCTTCGGAGCGGATCGTGCTTTGCGAGCAAGGATGGCGACGAGCACCGCTGCTGACGAAGCGATCACGCGCGAAGGCATCGCAGCCCTTCAACGCGGAGACGCGGCGGCCGCGCGGCGCGCGTTCGAATCGCTGCTCGCCGCCGGTGCCGAGCCTCCGTGGCTCCTGCTCGCCCAGGCCTGCCGGATGACCGGTGACTTCCCCGCCGAGGAGGCTGCGGTCGACCGGCTGCTCGCGGGGAGGCCGCGCGACATCTGGGGGCTGATCGTCAAGGCCGACGCGCGGACGCGGGCGGGCGACGCGCGCGCCGCGTCGACCTTTTATGACGCCGCGCTCAAGGCCGCCGCGCAGTTGCCCTCG